>NZ_BAAHXV010000003.1:0-257051 GCF_054657895.1 Desulfatiferula olefinivorans
GTGTGGAACAGGACGTGATGAACCCAATGCCGGAGAACGTGGGAACAATATGCCAGGTGTGACAAAGAACAACCAGAACCAAACGCTGATCAAAGCCGTGAAAGCCTTCTAACGAGCGGGCCGCCCTGAGAACGAGGGAGACGGAAACCGCCACAAGGGTTGAGCAGATGGGCCACCCTGAACGAGACAGCGGTTGAATTTGAAAAGTCGTTCAACAGGAGAAAGCCCAAACTCCGATTTCTTTACAACATTTGTTTTTGAAAGAGCAAATCAATTTTCTACTTTTTCTCCAGGCGTTCGTCCGACTGCCAACGTGTGCTTCACCGGCCGGGCGGCGAATCGAGACGCTGTGCCGATGGGCGAAAAAGGTTGAAAAACTAAAGACTTCCAAAAGGGACAAGCTGTAGCCCGGTCCGGTGGAAGCAATTGTTGGCAGATTGATTCACGGTGGCGAATGGGTGGGGAACAAGACGTGATGAACCCAATGCCGGGGAACGTGGAAACAATATGCCAGGTGTGACAAAGAACAACCAGAACCAAACGCTGATCAAAGCCGTGAAAGCCTTCGAAAAAGCGGGCCGCCCTGAGAACGAAGGCGCCGGAAACCGCCGCAAGGGTTGAGCGGATGGGCCACCCTGAACGAGACGGCGGTTGAATTTGAAAAGTCGTTCAACAGGAGAAAGCCTTAACTCCGATTTCTTTACAACATTTCTTTTTGAAAGAGCAAATCAATATTTTACTTTTTACCCAGGCGTTCATCCGACTGCCAACAAGTTATTAGAAAGACGTAACGCTTTATAAAACGGGAACAAATTTTACCCGTCATACCATCGTGTGATTGTTTTGTAAACAGGTAACACGTTGGCTTTATGAATTAATTTGTTCGGCCCGCCTGTGTGTCGTCATGCTTGATTTGTTCATATGGGATTCGGGCAATCGAAGCCAAACGTCTTTATAAACATGGTCATGTTATAAAGGCGTTTGGCTTTATAACGCCGGAATCCGAGTTTATAGAGGGGCTCTATAACCTGGACTTTCATCTGTGAGGGTACTTTTTTGGGTTGCATGATCCATTTTTGTTTTGTATATATAATGTAAACATTTTGTTCATTATATATTTTGGTCGGGAGCTCACCCATTTACACCATCACGGCGGCATGCGAACGGAGAGATCATATGCTTCAAAAGCCCAGACTGCTCGATCAGGTCAGACAGAAAATCCGTCTTCTTCACTATTCCATTCGCACGGAAACCGCTTATGTGGACTGGATCAAACGGTTTATCCTGTTTCACGACAAGCGGCATCCCAAGGATATGGGTAAAAAGGAAATCGAAGCCTTTCTGAATCATCTGGCTGTTGATCGAAAGGTGGCGGCCTCGACTCAGAACCAGGCGTTTTGTGCCCTTTTGTTCCTTTATCAGAAGGTGCTGGAGCTTGATGCGTTCGAGCAGATTGACGCCATGAGGGCCAAACGGCCCACCCGACTGCCGACGGTGCTTACCCATGACGAGGCGATGACGCTGATTGACGCAATCACGGGAGTATACAAGATCATCGTCAAGCTGATCTACGGCTCCGGCCTCCGGGGAATCGAATGTCTCCGTCTCCGGGTCAAGGACATCGATTTTTCCCGCCACCAGATCCTTGTCCGTGACGGAAAGGGACAGAAGGACCGTGTAACCATGCTTCCCGAAGGCCTCGCCTCCGACCTTTCGACCCATCTTACCTACGTTCAGTGCCTTCATCAGAACGATTTGAGAATTGGATTGGGATCGGTCTATCTTCCATTCGCCCTTGATGAAAAATATCCGAACGCGGCGACATCATGGAACTGGCAATACGTGTTTCCTTCGGACAGCGTGTCGGCGGATCCCCGCTCGGGCGTCACGCGCCGCCACCATATCCACCTGACGTCGGTTAACAAAGCCATTCGCAAAGCCGCTAAACTGACCCATGTGATCAAACCGATCAGCACCCATGTGTTCAGGCACAGTTTCGCCACCCAGCTCCTTGAAAGCGGCTATGACATCCGGACCATTCAGGAACTGCTTGGGCACAAGGATGTTTCGACCACCATGATCTACACCCACGTGCTCAATCGGGGCGGTATGGCTGTTCGGAGCCCTCTGGACAGAACTTAGCATATTAACGTCAATTAACACCACGAGACCTGATTGATGACAGACGGTATTGACCTTACCCCAAAACAGGCCGAACTCCTGGCCTATCTCAACGAGCAGTATCGGGTCCATGGCCGGACGCCCACCCTACGCGACGCGGCCCTTGCCAACGGGGTCACCCATGCGGCCATTGCCCAGATGCTCAAGGCCCTTGAAAAAAAAGGATACATCCGGAGGGATGGGAAATACAGCCGGGTCATTCGGCTGAATCCTGTTGAAAATTTTTATGAATTATCCGAATCACTCAAACGTATCCCCATCGTGGGAACGATCGCCGCCGGACTGCCCCTTTATGCCCAGCAGGTCTGGGACGGATCACTTATGGTGGATGGAACTGTTTTCAAAGGTGAGCATCTTTTTGGTTTAAGGATTCTGGGAGACTCGATGAAGAACGCAGGAATCCTCGACGGAGACACCGTGATCTGTGAACCCCGCCAGTTTGCAGGCAACGGGGAAATCGTGGCGGCGCTGATCAACCATGAAGAAGCAACGGTCAAGCGGTTTTACCTGAGAAAAAGCCACATCGAACTTCAACCGGACAATCCGGATTTCAAACCGGTGCGGTACGGATTCGAGGAGGTTCTCATTCAGGGCAAGGTGATCGGCCTTATTCGGGGGCCGGGATCGTTCGGGGCCTGAGAGGTTCCGATGGGGCCATGCGATTGGTTTGCGTTGTCATTATCAGCCCACGGGCTTTGCCCGGCAACCCTTTCTCTTTTTTTTCCAAAGGAGACGCACGCCGTGCGTCTCTACAATGTCACACACGGCCCGTATGGGCATCCGGTTTTCTTTTTTCTCCGTGCTCTCCGTGTCTCCGTGGTGAATTCTTTGGTCGTTGGTGTCGAGTAATTTGGTAGGGTCCTGAATTTTATAAGGATGATGGTCTGATTGGTGGGCGAAGCCCACCCTACGACAGGCGGTCGCATGGGCGGGAGGTGATGATTGCGGGGGCATGGGACGTGATTGTCATTTTTTCGGGCTTTGCCTGGCCACCTATCCCCATTTCCCTTTTCTGCCTTTGTGTCTCCGTGAGAAAACCAAAAAAAATCCGTTTGTCTAACGTTTCAAACGTTTGCCCCCGGAGGGCCGCCAGAGGCATTTGGGCGATCGCGGATCGCCCCTACAGTGCCCTCCGTGTCTCTGTGGTGAACCCTTTATCCCTGACCCCCCATCATGGTCTCCAGCCAGGTCAGGGTTTCGGGGAAGGTTTTGAGGGTTATTTTTGTGCCGGTTTCGTCGTAGGTTTCAGACAGGATGGCGGCTTTGGATCGCAGTTGGCCGAGGAGCCGACCTTTGGCGTAGGGGATGGTCAGGGTGGTTTCGATCATGCCGGTTTCGAAGAACTCAAGAATCACGGTGCGCAAGCGGGCGACGTCCTCGTCGTTGTGGGCGGAGATCAAGATCGCCTCGGGGAATTCGTTGTGAAGCTCGTCCAGTTGGGCGGGGGTGAGTTTGTCGATTTTGTTGAGGACCAGGCGGCGGGGGATTTCTTCTCCGCCGATTTCCCTGATGACCGATTGGGTGACGGCCAGTTGGGAGCGAAAGGCCGGGTCCGAGGCATCGACGGTAAACAGAAGCAGGGAGGCGGCCAGGGCTTCATCGAGGGTGGACTGGAACGAGGCCACCAGATCGTGGGGCAGTTTTTTGATAAAGCCCACCGTATCCGAGACGAGGACCGGCGGGAAGCTTTCGGGCTGCATGACCTTCACGCGGGTATCGAGGGTGGCGAACAGCTTGTCCTGCACCAGGACATCGCTGCCGGTGAGCTTGCGCATGAGTGACGATTTTCCCGCATTGGTATAACCGACCAGTGCCACCTGGAAATTTTCTTTCCGTCGGCTGCGACGTCGGTTCTGTTCCTCGTGGATCTCCACCAGGCGGGCTTTCAGCTCGGCGATACGATCCCTGATCCGTCGTTTGTCGAGCTCATGGGACGTCTCTCCGGCACCTTTGGCACCAAGACCGCCGCCCTGCCGGTCGCCGCCGATGCGGGACGCCCGTATTCTCGGCGCCAGATAGGTCAGCTTGGCGATCTCCACCTGGATGAGGGCCTCGCGGCTTTTCGCATGACGGCTGAATATTTCGAGGATCACACCCGTGCGGTCCAGCACTTCGACACCGGTGGCCTGCTCCAGGTTCTGAAGCTGCTTGGTGGAGATTTCACCATCATAGATGACGCAGGCGGCTTTCGTTTCCGGGGCATCGTCCGGGCTGCCCTCATCGCTGTCAAGGTATTCGTCACGGCAGGCATCCTCGTCGTCGTCATCGTCCGATTTCCGGCCGAATCCTTCGACCACGCCCGTGCCGCCGGTATAGCGGGCCAGTTCCTTCAGTTTTCCCGCACCCAGCAGGGCGGCTTTGTCGGGTTTGGGGCGGCGCTGGGTCAGCGTGGCGATGACGTCGAGACCCATGGTTTGCGAAAGACGCCGGAGTTCGAGGAGGGAGGCCTCGTTTTCCTCATCGCTGACGTCCGGGGTTTGAACGGAAAAAAGCACCGCCGTTTTCTTTACAAGTGCGTGATCGATCATGGTTTGGTTTGAAACCTCGGCTTAATTTAAATTGTTGTTTTTATAACGCCATATTCATTTATCCTGTTTGGCGGAAGAAAGCAACAGGACAAAACCGAACGGGCAAGGCAATCGCAGATATGTTTTTCAAAACACATGGGCTTCATTTTGCGGGACGGATTGATGCCGTTCACGTTTACGGTCACGAGCACGAGCACGTTCACGATGGAGGCGGCAAGACGTGACAAACCATTTTTCCTTCGCGCTCTTCGTGTCCTTCAGGGAGCGCAGCGACCGGGTGGTTTAAGTGTTTGACCACGAAGCTCACGAAGGGCACGAAGGAAAAGAGCCGGGGCTCTTTTCTGGCATGTCATGGTGCACGGCGTCAGGCTGTGTCACACCACGCGTAGGCCCAGGCATGGCTCCGCGTTCATGGCGGAATAATCCTTGACTTTTTTCTGTCCGAAACACTATCCTTCGGTTAATTTTTCACATGTTCAGGTGCTTGCCGTCACGTGCCGTCAAGCCGAAAGGGAACCCCGTGAGAGTCGGGGACGGGCCCGCCGCTGTGATCCTGCCTTTTAACTAAGGAACCTTGTCCGCAACCTCTGCCACTGACCGATGATCAGGTCGGGAAGGCCGCCGGCAAGGAGGGAAAGTCAGAAGACCTGCCTGGACATTCGGCCGTCTCCTCGAGGACCATGGGGGCGGCGTCGGGTTTTGGGATTGAATACGGAAATCCCGCAACGGCCTGCGTCGTTGCGGGATTTTTTTGGTTTTGTGATGGGGGAAGGGAATCCCGTGAAAATCGGGAACGGTCCCGCCGCTGTGATCCCCGCCCGTTTGAAAACGGGAGCTGTTCAGACCTTGCGCGTCACTGTTTCGGGCACGGAATGGGAAGGCCGTCTGAATGGCGGGAGAGTCAGAATACCTGCCCCATCATGTGGCCCTTTTGCTTCGCGGATGAACGGAGCGTCCGGGCCGGACAATGGTGAAAAAGGGTCAAGTAAGCTGGGTGCAGCCCTTTTGTTCTTAACAGAGCAGGGGGCGTCACGGCATGCCTCCTGCGTATCGGATCAAAGGAGGCGTTTTATGAAAACCGGTGTGATTATTTACATGGCAGGGGACGAACCCCAGGGGTTTTGTCCGGAATCGAAACCCGTTCCTTTACATCTGGACGTCAAGGCCGACAAGGTGGCCTGGATTTCGAAGACCCGGGGGTATCATGACGTGTACGATGCGGACTTTGCCCTGAGCGCCCGGGGGATGCAGCGGATCATCTGCGTGATGGGCCGGTTTACCGAAACCGGAGAGGTGGCCCTGACCGGGCGGTCCCTGCGTCTGCGGGGATGATGTGGTTTTCGCCCCCTTCAGCGTTGAAGGGGGCGATTTATTGCGAAAGGCATTTGTTTGATATGGCGCGGGGACTGATTATCGCCGGAACCCACAGCGGTTGCGGAAAAACATCGGTGAGCCTGGGGCTGATGGCCCTTTTCAGGCGGCGGGGGCTTCGTGTGGCTCCGTTCAAGGTGGGGCCGGATTACATCGATCCGGGGCATCATCGGCGGGCGGCGGGACGGGTCAGCCGCAACCTGGACGGCTGGATGCTGTCCCGGGACTATAACAAAGCCCTGTTCGAACGGGTGTCATCGGATGCGGATATTGCCGTGGTCGAAGGGGTCATGGGGCTGTATGACGGGTTTGACGGCAGGACCGAGGCCGGTTCCACGGCACAGATGGCCAAGTGGCTGGGCCTGCCGGTGGTGCTGGTGGTGGACGCCCGCAGCATGGCCCGGAGCGGGGCCGCCCTGGTCAAGGGGTTCGAGGGCTTCGATCCGGATCTTCGGTTTGCCGGGGTGGTCTTCAACCGGGTGGGCAGCCCCGCCCATCTGACCATGCTGACCGAGGCCCTTGACGGCCATGTGGCCATGCCCTGTCTGGGCGGCATTGACCGGAATCAGGCCGTTGTCATGCCTGAGCGGCATCTGGGGCTGGTGACCGATGAGGAACAGGGCCTTTCCGATGGGCACCTGTCGGTCCTGGCGGACATGGTCGAGGCGGGCCTTGCCGTGGATGATCTGCTACACTCCCTCAACGAGATTCCGGCCTCTTTGAAAGGCCCGGCCCTTTCCGGGGCGAAGGCCGAGGTCCGCATCGGCGTGGCCCGGGACCGGGCCTTCTGCTTCTATTATCCGGACAACCTTGAGCTGCTCGAGGAAAAGGGAGCCGAACTGGTGTTTTTTTCCCCCCTTTCAGATACCCGTCTGCCGGAGAATCTGGACGGGTTGTATTTCGGCGGCGGATACCCCGAGCTGTTTGCAAAAACCCTTTCGGCCAATCACGATCTGCGGAGGGCGGTCCGGACGGCAAGCACGGCGGGTATGCCCATTTATGGCGAATGCGGCGGGTTTATGTACCTGTGCCGCGAGATTCGGGATTTTGATGGGAACGCCCACCCCATGACCGGCTGCTTTCCCTTTTCCGCCGTGATGCTTGAAAAACTCCGCTCACTGGGGTACAGGGAGGTGACGCTGACGGAGAAGACAGTGATCGGCCCGCCGGGTCAGGTGATCCGGGGGCATGAATTTCATTATTCGCATGTGGACACCGGAAAGGCCCCAGAGACGGTGTATCAGGTCTCGTCCCGAAGGGGCGGTCAAGGGGTCCGGGAAGGCTACAGGACCGGGCGAACCCTGGGAAGCTATGTCCATCTTCATTGGGGTAGCAGGCCGGACGCGGCCGCTCATTTTGTTTCGGCCTGTCGGGAATACCGGCGGGAAAGGATGCCGTCATGAAAGGTTATGTTCAGATCTATACGGGAAACGGCAAGGGCAAGACCACGGCCTGTCTGGGTCTGACCCTGCGTGCCGTTGGGGCGGGACTTACGGTGTTTATCCTCCAGTTCCTTAAAAAAGGGGACTACAGCGAAATCAAGGCCCTGTCTCTGTTCCCGGATCTGGTTACGGTGGAGCAGTACGGCCTGGGCCGGTTCGTCAAAGGCAGCCCCTCCGATGACGACAAGGCCGCCGGGAAACAGGGGCTGGCTCGGGCATGTGAGATTATGACGGCGGGAAACGTCGACATTCTGATTCTCGAAGAGGCCTGTGTGGCTGTGGCCTGCGGCCTGTTCTCGGAATCGGACCTGCTTGGGCTGATCGATTTGAAACCCGATCCCATGGAGCTGGTCATCACCGGTCGCGGCGCGGGGCAGGCCCTGATCGATAGGGCCGATCTGGTGACGGAAATGAAAGAGATCAAACACTATTACCAAAACGGGGTTGCCGCACGGGTGGGAATCGAAAAATAGCGTGATGAAACAGACAAAAAAACAGGCGGCCTGCGTGGCCGTGTTCGGGACGGGGTCGGATGTGGGCAAGAGTATCGTGGCCACGGCCCTGTGCCGGTATTTCCGGGAGCGGGGTCTTCGGGTCGCGCCGTTCAAGGCCCAGAACATGTCCAACAACTCCGGGGTGACCCCTGAGGGGCTGGAGATGGGACGGGCCCAGATCGTCCAGGCCGAGGCGGCGGGGGCGGCGCCCCGGGTGGACATGAACCCCGTTTTGCTCAAACCCACCAGTGAGGTGGGCTCACAGGTGGTGGTGCTGGGGAAGGTTTCCGGAAACAGCACGGCTGCGGCCTACCACGCGAAAAAAGACGTCCTGTTTGAAACGGCGCTGGCGGCTTTGTCCCGCCTGAGGGCCGAGCATGACGTGGTGGTGATCGAAGGGGCCGGGTCCTGCGCCGAAGTGAATCTTATGGCAGGCGACATCGTGAACTTCAACATTGCCCGGGCCGCCGACGCGCCGGTGATTCTGGTGGCCGACATCCACCGGGGCGGGGTCTTTGCCCAGATCGTCGGCACCCTTTATTGTCTGCCCTACGAGGATCAGGAACGGGTGAAGGGGTTTGTGATCAACCGCTTTCGGGGAGATATCGATCTGTTCAGGGACGGGACGGCCTGGATCGAGAATGCCACGGGCAAACCGGTGTTCGGGGTGCTGCCCTGGGTCGAGAATCTGGGCATCGAGGCCGAAGATTCGGTGGTCATCGAAAAGGGAGCTGCGCCTCTAAGTCCCGCACCGGGAGGGCCCGGCATCGCCGTGATCCGTCTGCCCCATATCTCCAATTTCACCGATTTCGACCCCTTGACCGCCCTTAAGGGTCTTTCGCTTTCCTTTGTCCATGATCCGGCGGATCTGTCAGGGTTTGCCGGGGTGGTGCTGCCCGGTTCCAAGAATACGCGTCACGATCTGGCCTGGCTGAACGATTCGGGCTGGGCCGGTCGCATAAGGGACTATGCTGACCGGGGCGGGGCGGTTCTGGGTATCTGCGGGGGGTATCAGATGCTGGGCGAGGGACTTGACGATCCTGCGGGGCATGAAGGCCCGCCGGGCAGGATTCGGGGCCTTGGCCTTCTGCCGGTCAGCACCACGATGATGGCCGAGAAAACCACCACCTTGAGCCGGTTCACCTGGGACGGGTGCGAGGGACTGGGCTATGAGATTCATATGGGAAAGACCGTGCGCCATGGCGGACGCCCGTTGTTTTCCGTGGTGGAACGCAACGGGGCACCCTGCGCCGATGAAGACGGCTGCGTGTCTGGTGGGGGGAACGTGATGGGAACCTACATGCACGGCCTGTTCGACCGGGCCGGTATCACACGCAGGATGCTGGCGGCCATGGGTCTTTCCGGCATCGACGTGCCTGATGTCTGCGGACTTCCGGCCAGGGAACGGGCCTACACCGCCCTTTTGGAGCATGTGGTCCGCCATGTGGATGTGGACGCGATTTTCAAGGAAACGTTTTTATGATGCATGATAAGCACACCCTGATCGTGGGGGGATGCAAAAGCGGTAAAAGCAGGTACGCCCAGAGGCTGTGTGAACGCCTTTCGCCGGAGCGGCTTTATGTGGCCACCTGCGTGCCCCTGGATGAGGAAATGAACGAGCGGGTCCGAAAGCACCGGGCCGACCGGGATCACACCTGGCAAACGGTGGAAGAGCCCCTTGATCTTTCCCCGATCATCCGGAATCCGGACGGCGGGGTGGTGCTGGTCGACTGCCTGACCCTCTGGCTGACCAATATGCTGATGAAGGACATGGCCGATGCGGAGATCGACCGGCGGATCGCCGACCTGATCGACGCCTTGTCCGCCGCGCCCTCACCGGTTGTTCTGGTGGCCAACGAGGTGGGCATGGGCATCGTGCCCGACAACGCTCTGGCCCGGCGGTTCCGGGATCTGGCCGGAATCGTCAACCAGCGGGTGGCAGGGGCACTGGGCCGGGTGGTCCTGACCGTGGCCGGGATTCCCATGGCCGTCAAGGGAGAGGTTCTGTTATGAACGGATTCTTTTCGGCCCTGCAATTCATCACCATCCTGCCCGGTCCAAAAAATCGTCCCTATGACGCCCTGGGCATGATTCCCTGTTTTCCGCTGGTGGGACTTCTGATCGGCGGACTGCTTGCGGTCTTTGACCGGGTCGCCCTGATGGTCTGGCCCGGTCATATCGTGGCGGTGCTTGATGTGGTCTTTCTGGCGGTCATTACAGGCGCCTTTCATCTGGACGGTCTGGCCGATACGGCCGACGGCCTGTTCAGCCACCGGTCCAAAGAGCGGATGCTTGAGATCATGAAGGACAGCCGGGTGGGCGTGATGGGCCTGGTCGCTCTTTTTTGCGCCCTGGCCATGAAATGGGCCGGTCTGTCCGGCCTTCCCGACGCGGGCCTGCAGAGAACATTGATGCTTGTGACGGTGCCCGCCCTGGCCCGGTCGGCGATGATCTTCGGTATCCGGTGTCTCGATTACGGGCGGGCTGAGGGGACGGGCAAGGCCCATTTCGCGGAAAAACTCCCCGCCTCGGCCTTCCGGTGGACGCTGATTCCTCTTGGCCTCTGCTTTCTTCTCGGTGGTCGCGGCATTTTGTTGATGGCGGCGCTTGCCCTTTTGGTGGGTGCGCTTCTTGCTTTTTACCGGAAGGTTCTGGGCTGCGTGACCGGCGATATGCTCGGGGCCATGACGGAAGTGTCGGAAGCGGTGCTTTTTTTGGTACTGGCCATGGGGGCGGGGTGTTGAAGAAGCCGTCAAAGGTGTTTTCATGATTCTCTATCTCGCCCCGCTCCAGGGGCTCACCGACCGGATTTTCCGGAATACGTACACACGGTTCTTTCCGGGTTTTGACCTGGCCATGGCCCCGTTTATTTCGGCCCTTCAGGAAGGACGGTGCAAGAAAAAGGAAATACGGGACGTTTTGCCTGAACTGAACGGCCCGCTGCCGGTCATTCCCCAGATCATGGGCAACGACCCGGCGGATTTCGCCGTGGTGGCCAATCAGCTTCACGAGCTGGGATACAAAACCGTCAATTGGAACCTGGGGTGCCCCTACAAGATGGTAGCCAAAAAACGCAAAGGCTCCGGGCTCTTGTGCTTCCCCGATCAGATCGATGCCTTTCTGGACACCGTCTTCCCGCTGATGAAAACCGGCCTCAGTATCAAGATGCGGCTGGGCCGTCATGAGGCCTCTGAGATTCATGCCCTGATGCCGATCCTGAACCGCTATCCCATCGATGAAATCATTCTGCATCCCCGGACCGGGATCCAGATGTACGAGGGCGAGGCGGACCTGGACCGGTTTGCGGAGGCCTGTGACCTGTCCGGTCACACCATGGTCTACAACGGCGATATCCGCTGCCGTGACGATTTCGAGCTTCGGGAACGGCGTTTTCCCTGGATCGACCGGTGGATGATCGGACGGGGTGTGCTTAGCGATCCCTTTTTGCCCATGACAATCAAAGGGGAGTGTGATACGGTTCCCGACAAAATCAACGTCATCAAGGCGTTCCACGACGATTATTTTCAGGAGCGGCTGGACAGTCTGTCCGGGCCTGCCCATGTCATGGACCGGATCAAAGGGTTCTGGTCCTATCTTGCCCCCTCCATCGAGGGGGGGACGGGTTTTTTCAAGATCATCAAAAAGATCGGCTGCCCCGATCATTATCGTTCCCAGGTCGAGGCGTTTTTTGATGCAGGCCCCCGCTGGCTCGGCCCTCCTGATCTCTGAGAGGAGGTTCCACCCATGATTGCCCGTATTCCGGATGGCGTCCTTCCGGCTCTGGCCCTGTTTTTTGTTGTTTTCAATGTTTCCTGCCATTCCCCCTGTGACACCGGCTCGGAGGTCCGGCATGTGCGTACGGGACTTCCCTACGTGACGGAGTACGACATTCCTGATGCCATGCGCCTGTGCGGCGAAAAAATCGATCTGACCGATCCCCTGAACCGGGAGATGTTCGATCGGGAATTCACCATCGCCGTCTGGGATATCCCCCAGGTGTTCATGTGGCTGAAACGGGCCTCACGGTTTTTTCCATTGTTCGAAGACCGCCTGGCCGAGGCGGGGCTGCCCGATGACCTGAAATATTTGGCCGTGGCCGAGAGCGCCCTTCATACTCACATCAAATCCAAGGCCGGCGCCCTGGGCATCTGGCAGCTGATGGAGGACACGGCCCGGCGATACGGCCTGACGGTCAATCAGACCATGATGGACGAGCGGCTCTGTTTTGACAGGTCCACCGATGCGGCCCTGGTCTATCTGGGCGACCTCCATCGGACCTTCGGCACCTGGATGCTGGCCATGGCCGCCTACAACTGCGGGGAGAACGCCCTGAACAAGGCCCTGAAAACCCAGACGGGCACCGATTATTTCAGCCTGGATCTGCCCATGGAAACGGAGCGGTACGTGTTCCGCATCGCCTCCATCAAGCTGATCATGGAACACCCCGAACGGTACGGCTTCCGCATCGACGAAAAACGGGTGTACGCGCCCTATGAGTTCAAAACCCTCGATGTGACGGTCGAAGACCGGTTTTACATCGCCGATCTGGCCGAACTGTCGGGCATCTGTTACAAAGAGTTCATGGAACTCAACCCCAAGATTTTAAGCCCGCTGCTTCCCATGGGCGCCTATCGTCTTCATGTTCCGGAAAAGATGGTTGTTCCCTTTGAAAAGGCCATGGAAAAGCTCAAGGACCCCGCCTACCGGGAAAAACACCGCTACGACAGCCGGTATTATGTGGTCCAGCCGGGCGATGTGCTGTCGTCCATTGCCTGGGAGACGGGGGTGACGGTTCAGACCCTGAAAAAACTCAACGGGATCAGGGGGTCGGTGATTTATCCGGGGCAGAAGCTTCTGATCAGGAAATGACGGCTTCGAAAAACGCCCGATCTCTGCGTTACGCGTCATCCCTCGTCACTGCGGCGTACCTTGAGTACGCCTCATTCCTCGGTCTTCGCAAGCCTTGATCTCGAACGTTTTTCGAAGCCGTCCAATATTGAACGGGTGTCGGTCAGGGGGTTTTGAACCACAGGGTGATGGTGGTGCCGTGGTCATTCGGGTAAACGGCTTCGTCCTTGGACGACACCTCGATGCGGGCGCCGTATTCGTCCATAAATTTTTTGACCAGGGGCATGCCGAATCCGGTTCCGATTTCGCTCAGGGTGCCGAACCGGGTGGACCTTCGGTCGATGTCGAAAATTTTGTCCATCAGGGCGTCGGGGATGCCGATGCCCTGGTCGGTGATCCGGATGACGGCGGTATCGCCCTCGGTCCGACCGGAGAGGCGGATCACGGCGTCGGGGTAGGAAAACTTGATGGCGTTGGTCAACAGGTTGTTGAGCACGGAATTGACCAGGGACGTGCGCTCCGCCATCACCATGATCCGGTTGTCGAGGTGGGTTTCAACGGCGATTTTTTTTTCGTTCAGCTTGAAATAGAGGGTTTCGAGGGAGTCCGCCACGGCATCGTTGAAATCTACCGGTTTGATCTCGAAGATCCGGCGTTGTTCGGCCACGCCCCGCAGTTCGCGGACCAGGCCGATGATCTCGAACTGCTTACGCAGGTAAGACAGGATCAGTTCGCGGTTCTGGCTCAGGTAATCGGGATCGTATTCGGCGATTTCAAAGCTGGACATGACCGCCCCCAGGGGGTTTGACAGGTCGTGGCAGAGAATCTGGACCATTTCGTTCAACTCGTTTTTCTGTTGAATCACCTTGTCCTGGCTGAATTTCAGTTTCAGGTGGATTTCGACCCGTGCCAGAAGCTCGTTGGCGCTGAAGGGTTTGGTGATGTAATCCACGGCGCCGAGTTCAAACCCCTTCATGATATCGTCGATGTGGCTCTTGGCGGTCAGGAACACGATGGGAATATCCCGGGTGGCCGGGCTGTCCTTCAGATGACGGCAGACTTCAAAACCGTCCATGCCCGGCATCATGATATCCAGAATGATCAGATCGGGCAGGGTGAGGTTGACGGATTCGAGGGCTTCCATGCCGGTCTTGGCGATCCGGAGACGGTAGCCTCGAAGGGAAAGAATCGCCTTGACCAGCTGGACGTTATTCGGATTGTCATCGACAATGAGAAGCGTGGGCACCCTGGTTGTCATGTCTGTGTCGGTTTGAAGGTTCAATCTCGTCTCTGACCGGTAAGGGGTTGACGTCGCCGGGAACCATCGTCGTATGATAAACAAACAGTCAATCGGCCTTTTTTGAAGCCGCCGAAGGTTTGCCTTGATGAAGCACGGAGTCTGTTGCCTGGAACGATTTTGATGAAATTATCATATGTTCGGAAAGACGGCAAGCCCCGATTGAGTCTGGGGGCTTTTTGACGGTCGTGTCCCATTCGGCCGGATCAGGGCAGGGTAGTGATTTCACCGGTTTCACGGATCGAAAGACCGGTTTCGGGGAAGTCTGCGGAGGTCAGCTCGATCAGCTCGAAAAGGGCCCGGGCCTCGGGGTCCACGGTGGGCCCCCGGGTATAGTGCAGCGCGATGGAATGCACCCGGCCTTCGAGAAAGCGGCCGTCGGCGGAAAGGGTCAGTGCCAGAAGGGGAGCCACGCCGTTGGACCCGCTTAGGTTGAACCGCCCGTAGGTGCAGAAATTGCCGAGGCTGTATGCGATGAACCGGTCCTTGTAGCGTTCGACGGCCCGGGTCACATGGGGGCCGTGGCCGAGAACAAGGTCGGCGCCCGCATCGATCATGCGGTGGGCGAAGGCATAAACATTGCCTCGGTTTTCTCCGTAAAACATCTCGTCTTCCCGGGTCACATGACGGTTGTCGGCCCCTTCGGCGCCTCCGTGAAACGAGACGATCACCAGATCGCAGACGGCATCGAGCCGGCGAATCAGGTCGGCGGCGGCGTCCGTGTCGCGCAGGTCCGGTGTCCCCACATTGGGGGCGAAGGCGGCAAAACCGATGTCAAGGCCCTTGACCGTAAACAGGCAGTACGGCCGGGAGTCGATGCCGGCAAAACGGATGCCGGCGTTTTTCAGCAGACGGAAGGTGCTGTCCCGGCCGGGAAGACCGAAGTCGCCGATGTGATTGTTGGCGATGCTCAAAAGGGTGAAACCGGCTTCGGTCAGATGATTGATGTAACGGGCGGGCATGCGGAACGCATAGCAGGTTTTGGGATCCTTGCAGGCCTTGATGCAGACGCCGCCGTCGATCAGGGCGCCTTCCAGGTTTCCGAAGGTGATGTCTCCCGAGGTCAGGATGTGTCGGACCCCCTCAAACAGGTAGCGGCCGTCGTCGGGCGGCAGATACTCGTCGGTGGGATAATCGGTTCCCATCATGATGTCCCCGGCGGCGACGACCGTCAGCGTCGGCCGGACCGTCTCCGCATCCGCCCGGGCATGGGCGCGGGGCAACGCGATCATGATGGTCATCACGAGGCAAAGCCGGGTGATGATGTGAAGCCTGAACACGTGCATCGGATCGTTCCTGGGTGGTCAGCCCGTTCGGGCCGGGTTGGTGTGGGTGATGACGATGTTCAAGGATACATAATACCGTCCCGGTTAACAAGGTGATTTTTTATTTTCCCTGAACGGTTCACCGGCGACGGCCTCCATGCCCCGGGGGTGGTTCAGGGTTTCGTGAAAGGCCCGGGCGGTGATCCGGACAATGTCGTAGAGGACCTCTTTCGGCGGGGCCGAATGTCCCGGGTAATGGTTTCTGAACGTGATCACGTTGCCGAACAATGCGGTGAAAAAAGCCCTTGAATAGTGCTCCTGACCGGTTCCGGGGACGGTTGTGGCCAGAGCTTCGTCGAGCATACCGAGAAACACCTCCCTGATTTCGGTGAATTTTTCCAGAGACTCTGAATTTTTTTCCCCCTTGAGCATGAAGTGGCTCATCATCAGAAAAATGTCGTCGTTTTCGATGAGGAAATCCACAATGTCGATGGAGATCGCCTCAAGGGTCCGGCCGTCCTGCCAGAGCCGTTCTCTGACACCCTCGAGTTCGTTTCTGAGAATGCCGATGAACAGGTCGTCCTGGCTGGGAAAATACTGATACAGCGACGCGACGGATATTCCGGCTTCACTGGAGATATCACGCATGCCGATGCTGTGGAAGGACTCTCTTTTGTAAAGGGCCTTTGCCGCATCGAGAATCAGCCGGCGACGGACTTCCCGCTCCCCTTCCTTGAGTTGTTTGAGTATGGATTTGGACATGATGGTTCGAATGCTCCTTCTGTCGTTGCGTCACAGCCTCGGACCGGCAATATGAAACTGTGTTCCGCCTCGTTAGTTTAACGAGTGTAAAAAGTATTACGCTTCCGATCCGGTTTTGTCAACATGAGATTAAAACCGGATTTTTTGTATATTGTCGACAATATTTGTCCCTGTCAAGATTATTTCCGGGGCAGGGGGGAATAGGGATGATCACGTCAGGGCCTCGAAAAAAAATGCCCCGAAAGACGTCGGGATGAACGCGCAAAAAGCCGTCAACGATGATGTGAAGCAAGGGCTGCATGATGGGATAAATAATTTTTTCCAAGACCCTTCTTATGTCAAAACGGCCGCCGTGCCGGAGACGTGACGGCAGCAGATGGATCATAAGCGCGTCAGGACGTCGGTTCCCATGCCGATGAAAAGCAAAGCTCAACAACCCGGCAGTGCCCGTTTCACAGGCATCTGCCCTGTTGAACATGGTACGGAAGATGGGTGGGGCGTGACGTTGCAACGCGGGATCGGTTGATGATCGCCGTTTTCCCGTGACTGGTTCAGGGCTTCCTGAAAGGCCCTTGCGGTGATCCGGACGATGTCGTAAAGCGAATTTTTTTGTGGAACGGCATGTCCGTCGTAATGATTTCTGAAGGTGATCACATTGCCGAAGAGGGCGGTAAAAAAAGCCCGTGAATACAAGTCATGGCTGATGCCCTGGACGGAATTGGCCAGAGCGGCATTGAGCATGTCGAGAAAGATTTCCCGGATACGGTTGAATTTTTCAAGAGCGTCAGACTGCGTATCGTCCTTGACCATAAAATGGCCCAGCATCAGGAAAATGTCGTCGTTGTCGATCAGGAAATCCACGATTTTGATCGAGATGTCTTCAAGGGAGTTGTTGTCCTTCCAGAGCTGTGACCGGATGGCGTCCAACTCTGATTTGAGAAGGCTGATAAACAGATCGTCCCGGCTTGGAAAATACTGGTAAAGCGATGCCACCGAGATACCGGCTTTGTTTGAAATGTCCCGCATTCCGATACTGTGGTAGGCTCCATGTTTGTAGAGCGATCTTGCCGCATCGATGATCAGTTTGCGTCGGACCTCACGTTCATTTTCCTTGAGTTGTCTGAGAATGGATTTGCCCATGGTTAGCGATGACTCCATGTTTTTTACCGCGTATCTTCTGTCTTTGCTGTCTGGTTGACCAGCCTGTGCAAGCGACTCGGTTATACGGCTGTTAAAATTAAACGATTCTTATCTTTTATACTGAGACAGGGTTGCTGTCAACCCTTAGGATGTTACGGATCGCGATACCGAATGCGCCTCGCCTCGGCCTTGCAGTTGCCGTGCCTGTGGAATGATTCAACCGTTTTTTAAGCCGATGGGGCTCTGAACACAATGAAGTGACGGACCGCGTATGGTTTCGGCCCATGAAAAAATATGGAATATACGGGCAAATCATGCCGGGGGGACGCTCATTTCATGACGGTACGGATTCGCATGAAAAAAATACATCCCAAGGCAGACATGCGTTTGGCCTGAATCAAATTCGGACGGCTATTGACATCCCGGCATGGGTTGATTAATTTTCTTTTCATTTGAACGTCCATTCAACACCCGAGTCCGGGTTGTATCCCGTTCACGCACACACAGCAAACGAGAGGGCCATACGTCATGGAGGAATTGAAACGTCGGGTTGAGGAAAAACATCTTCTGGTCACCAGCATCCGAAACGAGGTGGGCAGGGTTCTGGTCGGGCAGAGGGACCTGGTCGACGGCCTGTTGATGGGTCTGTTCACCCGGGGCCATATCCTGATCGAAGGGGTCCCAGGGCTTGCCAAAACCAGCGCCGTCAAAGCCCTGGCCCAAACCATCGACGCGGATTTCAAACGGATCCAGTTCACGCCGGACCTTTTGCCCGCCGACCTGATCGGCACCGAGGTGTACCGGCCGAAAACCGGGGACTTCGTGATGAAGAAAGGCCCGGTTTTCCACAACATCATCCTGGCCGACGAGATCAACCGGGCTCCGTCCAAGGTGCAGTCCGCCCTGCTCGAAGCCATGCAGGAAGGGCAGGTGACCATCGGCGACAGCACCTTTGTGTTGCCCGACCCCTTTCTGGTCCTGGCCACCCAGAACCCCATCGAACAGGAAGGCACCTATCCGCTGCCCGAGGCTCAGGTGGACCGTTTCATGCTCAAGCTCAACGTGGGATACCCGGACAAGGCCGAGGAAAAGGAGATCCTCAAGCGGGTGGGCTTCGAAGAGAAAATCGAGGTGAAACCCCTGATCCGGCCTGCGGATCTTGCGGAAATCGAAAATCTGATCCGGGCCGTCTATGTGGACGACAAACTCAAGGACTACATGGTGGATCTGGTGTTCGCCACCCGGTATCCGTCCGACTACGGCATCGATATCGCCCAGTACATCCAGTTCGGCGGCTCACCCCGGGCCACGATTTTCCTGAGTCTGGCCTCCCGGGTCCGGGCCTTTTTGAACGGACGCGCCTACGTGACGCCCCAGGATATCAAGACCGTGGCCCCCGACGTGCTCCGTCATCGCATTATCCTGACCTACGAGGCCGAAGCCGAAGACATCACCACCGACCAGATCATCGCCCGGATTTTCGAATCGGTCGAAGTCCCCTGACGTGAACCGGGGTCCGGGGTGCATCGCCGGGTCCCCATCGGTAACAAAGCGGTGTACGACCATGCTTTCACCTGAGATTATCGCGAAAATCAAGAAAATGCACATAAAGAGCCGTCGTCAGGTCGATACGATGATGGCCGGGCAGTACAAGTCCGTATTTCGCGGCACCGGCATGGAATTCGAGGAAGTCCGGGAATACACGCCGGGGGACGAAGTCAAGAACATCGACTGGAAGGTGTCGGCCCGGATGGGTCGGCCTTACGTCAAGCTGTTCAAGGAGGAGCGCGAGGTCGTCGTCATGCTGCTGGTGGATATGAGCGCGTCGGGTAAATTCGGCACCGCCGGTCGGACAAAGCGGGAAACCGCCGCCGAGCTCGCGGCCATTCTGGCCTTCAACGCCATCCGCAACAACGACAAGGTGGGGGTGATCCTGTTTACGGACCGGGTGGAGAAATACATCCCCCCGAAAAAGGGAGCGGCCCATATCTGGCGGGTGATCAGGGAAATCTATACCTTCAGTCCCGAGCATGCCGGGACGGACATCGAGGGGGCCGTTCGGTTCCTCGGACAGGTCAGCCGCAAGAAAACCGTGTCCTTTCTGATTTCCGATTTTCTCGATCGGGGGTATGTGAAAAAAATGAACGTCGCATCCAAACGCCACGAGCTGATCGCCGTGCTTCTTTCGGATGCCCGTGACGCTGAACTGCCCCGGAAGGGACTGGTGACGGTGCGGGACTTCGAAACCGGCCGCCGGATGTACCTCGACGCCGCAGATCGTCGGACCCGTGAGCAGTTCCGTCTGCGCAAGGAAAAAGAGTACGCCGAAACCCTCGAATCCCTCAAAAAGATCGGGGTCGACTGCATCGAGCTGGACAGCCGGGCCGAGTCGGCCGATGTGCTGATCCGTTATTTCAGGTATCGGGAAAGGCAGGCCCGGTCATGAGAGCGTCGATCCTCCTGGTGCTGTTTCTGCTCTTTATGCATGCCGGTCTCCATGCGTCGGAACCGGCTCCGGCGGCCACCGCGTCGCCTTCACCCGGCGTCTCCGCTTCCGGGCCCGATGCCCCCGGCCCTGAGGCCATGACCGATATTTTGGACATCAAGCCCCCGGAAGACCTCGGCTTCAACCGCATGCCCCTGGTCATCGCCCTTGGGATTGTCGGTCTCTTTCTGATCCTGGCGCTTTTGTTTTGGCTGATCGACCGGTATCTCAAAAACCGCAGGAAAAAAGAGGCGGCCGGCGAGGCCCCGGCTCCTCCGGACGTCCTGGCCCTTTCCCTTTTGGATGCGCTGGAAAAAGACGGCCTTGACGATGCCCGGGAATGTTACTTCCGCCTGACGGCCATCGTGAAAACCTATCTGGACGGACGTTTCGGTATCGATGCGCCGGAAATGACCAGCGAAGAGCTGTTGCCCCAACTGGGCCTTCTGCCCGTTGACCGGGAACTCTCCACTGGGCTGAGGGAGCTGATCCGGCGCAGTGAGCCGGTAAAATTCGCCGGTTTGGTTGAAGGCACCGAGGCCCTGCAGGCGGATGTGTCGCTGGTTCGCCGTTTCGTTCAACAAACCCCTCCGACCGATCATGACATGGATCAGCCGGATAACGGATAAGGGCCGCCATGTTTCGATTCGCTTCACCTCTTTTTTTTGTTCTTCTGCTTCTGATTCCGGGCCTTGTCCTGATCCGGAGACGGTGGGACGGTCGGCCCGGGCTGAATCTGTCAGGCCTGGGCGCCCTGGCCGGTATGCCGCCGTCCGTTGTCGTGGTCACCCGGCATCTGGTTCCGGCTTTGAAATATCTGGCCCTTGTCCTGATGATCGCGGCCCTGGCCCGGCCCCAGTGGGGCACCCGGCACAGCAGCGTGATGACCGAAGGGGTCAACCTGATTCTTGCCATGGACCTGTCCGGGTCCATGGCCGCCCTGGATTTCAAGAAGGACGGCAGGCTGATCGACCGTCTGGAGGCGGTCAAGGGGGTGGTCCGGGAGTTTATTTCAAAGCGGCAGGGCGACCGCATCGGTCTGGTGGTGTTCGGCACCTACGCCTTCACCCAGTTGCCCCTGACCCGGGATTACGACACCATTTCCTTCGTGCTTGACAGGCTGACCATCGGCTCGGCCGGGGAAAGCACGGCCATCGGTGACGCCGTCGGGATTTCCCTCAAGCGCCTCGAAGATATTCCCAGCACGTCCAACGTGATTATCCTTCTGACCGACGGGGAGAGCAACGCCGGGGAGCTGAGTCCGGACATCGCCGCCGCCGTCGCCGCGGAAAAGAAGGTGAAGATTTACACCATCGGCGTGGGGACCCGGGGCAAGGCGCCGTTCAAGGTCCGTGATCCGATTTTCGGCGAGCGTCTGGTGTATCAGAGGGTGTCCATGGACGAGGCCGCCCTGAGGCGCATCGCCGATGCCACGGGCGGGCAGTATTTCCGGGCCGAGGATATGGAGGGCCTCGGTGAGATTTACGCCACCATCGACCGGCTGGAAAAAACCCGGGTGGAGGTCAACGACTATACCGAATACCGGGAATACTACCTTCATCTGCTGCTGCCGTCCCTTGTGCTTCTCTTGTCGGCGCTGGTTCTTGAAAACACCCGATACCTGAGGATTCCATGACCTTTGCACACCTTCATATGCTGACCCTTCTGTGGCTCCTGCCCCTTGCCCTGGCCGTCAACGCCTGGGGTTTCAGGAGCAGGCGGAAGATCCTCGGCGCATTCTGTCGGCCCGGTGATCTCGCCTCTTTGTGCCCGGCCGTGTCCGCGGGAAGGCGGCGGCTCAAGCAGGGATTGTTTCTGGCCGCTCTCCTGTTTCTGATCCTGGCCCTTTCCGGTCCCCAGTACGGGTTCAACTGGCAGGAGGTCGAACGCAAGGGCGTCGACCTGTTCGTGGCTATTGACTGTTCGAAAAGCATGCTGGCCGAAGACATCAAGCCCAACCGTCTGGAACGGGCCAAACGGGAGATCTTCGACCTTCTGTCCATGCTCGAGGGCGACCGGGTGGGGCTGGTGGCCTTTGCCGGCACGGCCTTTGTCCAGTGCCCCCTGACCCTGGATTATCAGGCCTTCGACCTGTTCATGAAGGAGCTGGGGCCCGATGACCTGCCCCTGGGAGGCACCGACATCGCCCAGGCCATCGAAACGGCCCTTTCCGGGTTTTCCGAAACCGACAACACGGAAAAAGCTCTGATTCTGATCACCGACGGGGAAAGTACCGGTGACGATCCGCGCACGGCGGCGAAAAAGGCCCGGGACAAAGGGATCAAAATTTTCTGTATCGGGGTGGGCGGCGAGGACGGCATTCCGGTGCCCGACACCGACGGCGGGTTCAAGAAAGACGCCCGGGGGAAGATTGTTCTGACCCGCATCGATGAAACCACCCTCCGGGATATCGCGGAACTGACCGGCGGGGCCTCGGTAAGGTCCGTGGCCGGGGACATGGACCTCGACATCATCTACACCCGGCACATCCGGGGCACCATGGAACAGAAGACACTGAAAAGCGGAAAGAGGAAGGTGATGGAAGAACGCTACGCCTGGTTCCTGCTGCCCGCCGTGGTCTGTCTGATGCTGTCTTTGGGGATTTCGCCCGCCATTTTCCCGGCAAAGGAGAAGATGCCCTCATGAAGCACGGTCTGAACATGTTTGTCGGAGTGTTTGTTTTTCTGATTCTTGCGGCCCCGGCCGGGGCCGAAAGTCTGTATTCCGCCGGGAAAAAAGGGCGTGAGGCCTATGACGCGGGCGACTACGAGACGGCCCTGGATTATTACATCAAGGCCCAGCTCGAGGCCCCGGACAAGCCCGAGGTGTTTTACAACCTGGGAAACGCCCAGTACAAAACCGGGGATTTCGACGGTGCGGTCGACCAGTATAAAAAAGCCCTGGAAACGACGGACCCACGCTTGAAAGAGCGGACCCATTACAACCTGGGCAACGCCTATTTCCGCAAGAACGATCTCGAAAAGGCCGTGGGCGAATACGAAAAGGCCCTGGCGATTGATCCGGATGACGGGGATGCCCGTAAAAATCTGGATTTTGCCAAAAAGGTTCTGGAAGAACAAAAAAAACAGGAACAGGACGATTCGAACCGGACGGATGGGGATCCCAATGATCGGCAGAATCAGGATGACCGGAACACGGGTGATCAGAAAAACACGTCGGATGGGAGCGAATCAGAATCGGAACCGCCCGGCGGCGCCGGCGATCAGGATCAGCCTGACGCGGGCGATGACACCCCGGAGGCCAAGGACAACGGGGACGGGGATGACCGTGAAAGGACAGGTGCCGATGACCCGTCTGCATCGCCCCCCGGCGAGGCTCCCGGGCCCGATCAGGCCGGCCGGGCAGGCGAAGACCGCCCCGATGACCAGGCCGTGAAACAGGCCGAAGCGATGCTCAACCGGCTGAAGGACAATCCGGGAAAGGCCCTGATGCCTTCCTACGAACCCCGACGGGTGGACAAGGACTGGTAACCATGCTCAGAACAATGATGCTCATCATACTGTCAAGCCTGCTGATTCCGGCCCTGGCCGCCGCGGCGTCCGTCACGGCGACGGTGGACAAGACGCGGATGACCGACGAGGATATCCTGACCCTTAAGGTGTCCGTGGCCGACGCGGACGGCGAGGTGGACACCTCGCCGATCACGGATTTCAGGATTCTGGCCCACAGCTCCGGATCGAGCTTTCAGTGGATCAACGGTAAGAGCTCCCGGGAGATCATTCACTCCTACACCCTGTCGCCGCTCCGGAAGGGGCGGCTCACCATTCCCGCCCTGACCCTGTCCCACAAGGGCCGGACCTTGAAGACCGATCCCATCGTGATTCTGGTCGAGGACCCGGCGGCGGACGGGGCGGACAGCCGGGATATTTTCGTCAAGGCCCATGTGAACGACGGCCTGCCCTACGTGGGTCAGCAGATCATCTATGTGTTCACCCTGTACTATGGGGTCAAGATCACCAATCCGTCCCTTTCGATTCCCGATTTTACGGACTTCATGGTCAAGGAAACGGACAAGGACAGCCAGTCCACGGCCCTGATCAACGGCAGGGAATACAACACGATCGAGCGACGGATCGTGCTGATTCCCCTGAAACCCGGCACCTTCGAGATCCCTCCCTCGGTGCTCACCTGTGATCAGGTGGTCAAAAGTGCCCCCCGCAGTCGGGATCCCTTCGATTCGTTTTTCAGTGATCCGTTTTTCGGGCGATCGACCCTCAGCCGTAAGGTGCTCCGAACCGATCCGTTGACCGTTTCGGTGACGCCTTTGCCGCCCAATCCCCATGATATACCCTTTTCCGGACTGGTGGGCCGGATGACGCTGGCCGCCGGCATAGACAATTCCTCTCTCCAGGTGGGCGATTCGGCGACCCTTTCCCTGACCGTCTCGGGCACCGGCAACCTGATGGACGCCGAGGCCCCGAAGGTTGTGCCCCCTCCCGGATTCAAGATCTATGAAGACACGCCCGAGGAAGACATCCGTCTGGGTCCCCAGGGATACTCGGGCCGGAAAATCTTCAAACTGGCCCTGGTGGCGCTGGAACCCGGGGCCGTGACACTGCCCGCGATTCGTCTCAACGTGTTCGATGTGGAAAAAGGCGCCTACGAAATTCTGTCTGCAACGCCCCTTACCCTTACCGTCGCTCCGGCTGCGGGCGGCGGTGAATCCGTCGGCGCGGGGGCGGCGGCGTTGGAACAACAGGCGGAGGAGGACCGCCCCCTCCGAATCAGGAAAAAGGTCGAGTACACGGGCCGGGATATCCTGCCGATCAAGGAATCCATCGACGGAGCCCGGCACCGACCCGGTCTGTCCGCACAGCTGTTTGCCCTGCTTCTTGTCCTTCCGGTTGCCTTTGCCCTGCTGGTCAGGCTCGGGCTGCTCTATTCCGGACGGGGGAAAAGCCGTGAGGCACGGATGATCGCCCGGGCCGATTCGGCCGTCAAGAGCGCCTGCAGGAACGATCTTTCCGACGAGGCGTTTCTGGCCGCCCTGTACCGGGCCCTGGTCAGCACGGTGTTTTCACGGACGGAAACGGGCGGGGAGTCCCTGGCCGCGGGGGAAATCAGACGGATTCTTTCCGCAGCCGGTGTGGCAGACCCGCTGATCGACGAGGCCGAGGCCCTGCTCGGCCGTCTGGAATCGCTTCGCTACGGGGGCGAGGCCGTCCGGCCCGATCTCCGGCGTGAACTTCTTGACAAAACCCGTGAAACCCTTCGGAGGATCAGACGATGAGGTGTTTGTACCGGTGGAGGACATGTGTGCTGGCCGTTGTGCTGATGTCGGCCCTGTGCGGCCCCGTCGCCGCCGCTGAACCGGCGGCGGATTTTCTGGACGGGGTCAAGCGTTACAACGAGGGTCGGTTTGAGGACGCCGCCCGTCTTTTCGAATCCGTGGCCGATAAGGGCGTGGTCAACGGGGCGCTTTACTACAATGCGGGCAATGCCTGGTTCAAGGCCGGGGATATCGGCCGGGCCATGCTCTGGTACGAACGGGCCCTCGTCCGGATGCCCCATGACCCGGATCTGATCTACAACCATGCCTATGTATCCGGCCTGCTCCGGGACAAAATCGACGACCGGCCGTCGCCCATCGTCACGGTTCTGTTTTTCTGGAAGGACCTGCTGGGCGCCCGAATCATCCGGATCCTTGCCCTTGTTTTGTTCGCCGCCTTCTGGGTGCTGCGGGTGGTCGACATGCTGAGGTCGGGCCGCAGCGTGAGGGGCGTTCAATGGGTCGTGCTGGGATTGGCCCTGGTCTTTATCCTGACCGCGTCCGCCGATTACTACCGGGCACGGTTCCACCCCCGGGGCACGGTGCTGGCCGATACCGTGTCCGTCAGGTCCGGGCTCAGTGACGATTCAACCGAACTGTTCGTCCTTCATTCGGGAACCCGTGTGGAGGTGGATGATGAGCGCAGAGGATACGTGAAAATACGATTTTCTGCCGATAAAATCGGTTGGGTGAAAAAAGAATTCATTGAAATTATTTAATATATTGATATTTCTTCTGTTTTTTGATGCTGCCCGCCCATGGGGGTCTTCGGGATCTGACCATCTGTAAATACCCGTATCAATTATTGTTTTTTTGATAATCCCCGGGTTTGCCGATTGACACGCTTTTTCCGAGTGTGTATGATGAGGTCATTGTTTGTTTTGATATTCGGGGGATTTATATACGGCGGCAGATCCTGTCGCTTCTTACCTTGGCACATTGTTCTGATCTGATGATCCGTTGAAACCGGCCTGATGCCCTTTGTGTGACCGTTTGTTGCAGGGCTCTCGGTCTTCGGCGGATTATCGCAGGTATCGGATAAAAAACCGCCCATGTCTATGGAAGTCGACTATTTCAGGATGTACAATCTGTCGCGGGAACCTTTCTCCAGCGCACCTGACCCGGATTTTTTCTATCAGTCACGCCAGCATTTCGGCACCCTTCAGCAGCTTGAAAATTCCATTCGGAGCCTTGCGGGCATCCATCTGATCACCGGGGCGCCCGGAACGGGCAAAACCACGCTCCTGCGCCATCTGTACAGGAAAATCATCCAGGAAAAAAACATGGATGCCCATCTGCTCAGCGCCAGGCCCTGTGAGCAATCCAAGGAGTTCGAGCAGCAGATTCTGGAGGTGTTCGGGCGTTTCGATACCGACCCTTTTGTACGAACCCTCCATCCGGACATGCGTTTTGACCGCCTGATCGAAACCATCGAAAAGCAGGACAAAAAGGTGGTGATCCTTATTGACGACGGCCACCTGATCAGCGCCGAGGGCCTTCATGTGCTGAACCGTCTGGCCGATCTCGAGCGAAACGGAGAAAAGCGTGTTCAGATCGTGATTTTCGCCAACCGCAGCCTGATGGACACCATCGGCCGGTATCCGGACTTCCAGGCGAAAATCAGTCAGTACAACGTCCTCGGCCCCTTAAGCTTTGCCGATACACGCCACATGATCAGCCATCGGCTCAAGATAGCCGGCAACACCATCCGGCAGTTCCACCTGTTCACCTATCCGGCGCTGGTGGCGATTTATCTGGCCACCGGGGGCTACCCGAAGAAAATCGTCAAACTCTGTCATCGGCTGGTGCTGTCGATGAGCCTGCGGAAATCCATGAAGGCCGGGTGGTTTCATGTTCGGTTCTGCGCCCGTCGGGTGTTGTCCAAAGGCAGCATGTTTCCGGACCTGATCGTGACGCTGTCGGTGTTTGCCGCGGTGATCTTTGTCGTGTTCATCATCCTGAATTCCTTTGGGGAGATGTCCGTTACCCGGGTTGCGCGGGATGCGGGCCCCACCGCTGCGGCCGTGGAGACGCCGGTTCCGGTTGCGCCCCCGATACCCATCGAAACGGAGCCCCAGGCCGCCGCCGATGCGGGGTTGCCCGAACCGGAACCCGTGGTTGCTTCGCCGGTCACCACGGCCCCGTCGCCCGCTTTGGAACCGGTGGTTGATACGGCACCGCCTTCGACGGTCCGCACTATGGCCGACACCCTGGGCGAGATCCGTGTCCGGCGCGGCGACACGCTGCTTGAGATGCTTGAAATCGTTTACGGCCATTCCCGGTCCTTCTACGGCGAAGCGGCGGTTTCGGCCAACGGCCATCTGCCCGATATTCACAGTCTTCGCATCGGGGATTCCATTGTTTTTCCGATCATCCCCATTCCCATCGATCCGCCGGGCCACGACTGTTTCTGGGTTCGGGTCGCCTCGTTTTCAACCCTGGCCGAGGCCTATGAGTTTGTTCGGAGCCGCCCCGACGGCGCGGCCGCCGTCAAAATGATTCCCATGTTTCGGGAGGATACGGGGTTTGAGGTCCCGGTGGTTCTCAAACGGGTTTTCACAGACCGGACCGCGGCGGAAACCGCCCGTGAGGCGCTTGCCGGCCAAGGGGGGGGGGATCCGCAGGTCATGCAGTTTTCATTGAAGGATTCGCGGTTTTTTTCCGACCCTTTTTTTCAGTGATAGGATTTTATGGTGGACGTTGTGCTTGATTTACCGGTATACGTGTCCTGTTTCAGAATGACAATACGCGCCGCAGGACGGAAACTGCCCGAAAAGGTGATATGAAAAAACCGCTGTTCCCCCATGTCGGCAAATCCCTTTCCCGATCCGGCGGCGTCAATGCCGGCCTGGTGATCGGGTATACCGGTCTTACTCTGGTGGTGGCCCGCGCCGTTCCGGGCGGCCGGCATCAGATTCTCGCCTGGGCCAGGGAAACCTACGGTTCGGAGATCACCCGCAGCAGTCCGGGGTTTCCGGCGGTTCTCAAGGCCGTTCTCGATCGTCATCTGGCCCCTTATCCGTCGGCGCACATCTGGTGCATGATCCAGTCCAAAGGCGTGGAAACACGGTTTCTGGTGCTGCCGGACGTGCCGCCCCGCCATCTTCCGGCGGCCGCGTTCTGGACCTTCAAAAAAGAGGTAACCCTCAACGGGGAGGACATCGTTTTTGACTTCGACGTGACCGGCGCCCGGGAGACCCAGGGGAAAAAAGAACTGGAGATCATGGCCTGTTCGGCCCCGGTCAAGGACCTTCAGGAACTGAAGGCCCTGTTCAAAACCGTCGGCTA
The DNA here is from genome assembly GCF_054657895.1 of Desulfatiferula olefinivorans. Taxonomy (NCBI): domain Bacteria; kingdom Pseudomonadati; phylum Thermodesulfobacteriota; class Desulfobacteria; order Desulfobacterales; family Desulfobacteraceae; genus Desulfatiferula; species Desulfatiferula olefinivorans. The sequence continues at coordinate 28,392 of NZ_BAAHXV010000003.1, forward strand.
CCCGCTCCGGGGCATCACCGTCACCTCGTTTGCCTTCCAGAATCTTTTCCGCACGGGCTTCGCGGGGCGGGGCAGCGATGTCATCGGCACCCTGTTCATCGGCACCGACTGGTCCCGCATCGATATTTTCGACCGGGGCAACCTGGTTCTTTCCCGGGACATCAAAACCGGAACCCGAAGCATGACCGAGGTCATCGACGAACAAAACCTTAGTGCCCGGAGAGCCGACATTTCCATCGACGCCTATCTGACGGCCGAGGAGGATCAGAACGTCGGCGCGGTCGAGCCGCCTCCGGACCTGCCGGTTCATGCCACGGATTTTTTCGGCCTGATCCAGGACGGGGATCAGGACCGTCTCGATCAGGCCTTTGATCTGGTCCGGCCGGTGGTGGATCGTCTGATCCGCCAGATTGAACGGACCTTCGAGCATTTTTCCATGACCGCCTCGGGCAAACGGGTCGAGCGGCTTTATTTCACCGGTCCCCTGTGCGCCTTTGGTCCGCTTCTGGCCTATACGCAAAAACAGCTGAACATTCCCGTCTCCACCATCAGTCCCTTCAGGCCGGAAGACGAACAAAAACCGCGGGATAACGCACGGATTATCGATGACGATGAATTCGTTCCGGCCACCGGGCTGGCCCTGTCGGGTACGGACCATACGCTGAATTTTAATTTCACGTACACCGATAAGGTCAAACGCAGGCAAAACCGGCGTCTTTCCCGGGGCCTGGGACTGGCCCTGGCCCTGGCGGCGGCGGGCGGGCTCATTCTTCATTGGGGGATGAGCACCCGGCTTTCGGCCATGAAGAATGAAACCGAGTCCCTGTCCCGACAGGCGGCAACCCGATCGGCCTTGTACGGCAAACCCCGGATCATGGACTTGTCCGGGCATATCGACACCCTCAAATCCCGCATGGGAAAGCAGGCCGAAGCGCATCGTGCCCCGGCGATTCTGGCCGAACTCACCCGGCTTCTGAGCGGTGATATCCGGCTGACCGCAGTGGAATTCCGTGACGGGGGTCCGGCTGCGCTTTCGGTCAAGGGCCTTGCCCCGGGTGGGGACAGGACGTCCCTGGACCGTCTGGTCGAACGGCTCGAAAACTCCCCCCTGATCCACAGCGTCGTCCTGGCTCATGTCAAGGCCCAGGCGGTCGACGATCAACCGGTTCACTATTTTGAAATGACACTGGAGCTGAAATGACGGACCTGTCCCCCCGCACGATTCTGACCGGACTGACGCCCCTCAACCGGGCGCTGTTGGTCATTCTGGTGGTTCTGGTCGGGCTTTGCGTGCTCGACGTCCTTTCCGTCCGGCGGGCCATGGGACGGGAGGAGCTCACCCGGCGTGACCTCCTGGCCGACATCGATCAGACCCGTGTGCTGGAAACCTTTTACGCCGGCCTCCGTCAAAAAGAGGCCGATCTTGAACGCGTTCTGGGGCCTGTCGCTCCGGCTCCGGATCAACGGGAACAGATGCTGTCCCGGCCGGACCGCGTCCGGGCCCTTTCGGAGAATCACGGGCTTTCCTGTTCCTGGGTAAGGCCCATCGACGACGACGGGGCATCCATCGCCGCGGCACTTCGCGGCAGGTATGAGGGGCTTTGCGCCTTTCTTCCGGCGCTGGCGGCCCGGCCCGATCTCGGCCGCCTGACCCGTCTCCAGGTTCTGGCCGGGAGGGGCGGCCTCGATATCATGCTCAACCTGACACAGGCGGGCAGCGCCCGTCGGGGCGACGGGGAGGCGCTGCCGTGAGCAAACGGGAGAAAATACTGGTGGCCGCCAGCGTGCTGGCCCTGATCGTCGGCCTGGTCCTTCTGATGGAACCGTCGACGAAAGACGATGCCGACGCCTCTCCGAAAGAGGATGTCACGGCCCTTATCGCCACCCTGGGGGCCGCCGCCGACAAGGACCCCTCCCAGGGCCTCGATGCCGCCGTCATGGCCCGGGTCAGGCCGCCCTGGGGGCCGGACCCCTTTTACAGGGGAGCCCCGGTGATGTTTGATCCCTCGGAGGACCTGCGCTACCAGGGCTATGTCCGGTCGGGCTCACGCATCGTGGCGTTGATCAACAATCGGGAATACCGTCCGGGCGACACGGTGGAAGGACAAAACCTCACCGTTGAAACCATCGCCCCGGACCGGGTGATTCTTTTGGAACAGGGCCGCCGCATCCGCCTGCTTGCCCGTGAAGGAGATTTGTAAATGAAGACCGTCATCCGGGGATTTTTACTGATCATGGTGCTTGTGCCCCTGCTGTCCTGTGCCTCGCTGCCGGAAAAAAAGACGCCTGCCGCAGAGGGTGAATCATGGAAGGACAAGGCCGAGAGGTCCGAAGGGTTTTCGCCGTCGTCACGGAAGGACGCCTACCGCTTCACGCGGGATCCCGAACGGTATGCGGTCGACCAAAGCGCTCGGCTTCCCGTTCGTCCGGTGTCCCTGACCATGGCTGCCGCCGATGTGGGGTCGGTGCTGCGGGCCCTGGCCCGGTTGGCCGATGTGAATATCCTGATCAGCGAAAAGGCCGCCGGCACCGTCAATGTGTCGGTGGACATGGTGCCCTGGAGTGAGGTGTTCACCAACATCCTCAAGACCCAGGGATTGTCCTATGTCAGCGAGAAAAATCTCATCCGGGTCATGACCGATGAGGATCTGGTGGCCGAACTCAACCGGCAGAAGCTCCGGCAGGCCCTTGAAAACCTGGAACCCCTGGAAACCCGTATCGTTTCGGTGGACTTTGCCGATGCCAAGGATCTGAGAGAGAGCCTTCTGGTTCTGCTTGACCAGACCATGCCCGAAGGCGCGGGTGAGGGGGGGCAGGCCCTTTCCCTGGAAACAGGCAGCATCACCGTGGACCCGCACACCAACGCCCTGGTGATCCGGGCCACGAAAACCCAGATGGCCCAGATCCTGCCGGTCATTGAACAGCTGGATCGTCCCACCCGGCAGATTTTGATCCAGGCCAACATCATTGAGACCAACCAGTCCACGGCCCGGGAACTGGGCGCCCAGTGGGACGGCGCTCGGGGCGATTTCACGGCGGGTATGGGCCTGCCCGTCACCGGCGGCGGGTTTCTCGGATACGCCGACACCCACGGCAAGTTCACCCTGTCTGTCCAGCTGTCGGCCCTTCAGACCGAAGGCCGCCTGAAAATTCTGTCCAGTCCCTCGATCACCACCATCGACAACAAAAAAGCCATGATCGAAAGCGGCAAGGAGATCCCCTACCAGACCGTCGAGGACGGGGAGACCAGCGTGGAGTACAAGAAAGCCGTGATTCTTCTGGAAGTCACGCCCCACGTGATCGATGAAAACATGGTCAAGCTGGAGATCTCGACCAGCAAGGACGAGATCGACAACAGCGTGGTGGTCAACGGCAACCCGGCCATCATCACCAAGAAGGCCAAGACCGAGGTGGTCCTGTTCGACGGAACCACCACGGTCATCGGCGGGCTCAACAAGGACAAGACCGAAAACAACAAAAAAGGCATCCCCTGGTTGATGGACCTGCCCCTTGTCGGCCATCTGTTCAAATGGATCAGCGACGATCAGGAGCTGGAGGAACTGTTGATTTTCATCACCCCGAAAATTCTCAAGGAACGTCCCATCGACCGGCTGGTCGACGAGTTTGACCGGGGGGCCGAAACGCCGGAAAGCGAAACGTCAAAGGATGGGGAATCGTGAAAAAGAAGCTCGGCGAAATGCTGATCGACGAAGGGTACATCACCCCGGAAGCCCTGGAAGCCGCCTTCCCCCTTCAGCGTAAAAGCGGACTCAAACTGGGGCAGTACCTCGTGCGCCAGGGGCTGGTCACCGAACGCCAGATAGTGGAGCTGGTGTCGACCCAGTTGAAGATCAGGGCCTACGATCCCGCAAGCTTTCCCCTGGACGTGTCCCTCAATGCGGTGATTCCTCAGGATCTGGCCCGCAAATACCGGGCCGTACCCATCCGGAAAAAGGGCAACCTGTTGACCCTGGCCATGGACGACCCCATGGATATTTCGGCCATCGACGCCATCGAGATCCATGCCAACCTGGAAGCGGAGGCGGTGATCTGCACCGAAAAGGAACTGGATCACCTGATCGCCATTTTGTACAGCGAGCATTCGGACATCGACGAGGTCATGGACCAGATGGGCATCGAGATCGGCGCCCGGGACGACAACCTGCCCGATGCCACGGAATTTCAGATCAGTTCCCTCAAGGACATGGCCGAAGAAGTGCCGGTGATCCGTCTGGTCAACTCCATTCTGGCCCAGGCGGTTCAGGACCGGGCCAGCGATATCCATCTGAGTCCGGAAAAAAATCATGTGCAGGTGAGGTTCCGTGTGGACGGCAGGCTCCAGGAGGTGCCGTCGCCGCCGAAAAACATGTTTCTGTCCATGGTCTCACGGCTCAAGATCCAGGCGGGGCTCGATATCTCCGTTTCCCGGATTCCCCAGGACGGACGGTTCACCATAAGGGCCCAGAACCGGGAGATCAACGTCCGCGTATCGACCATGCCCACCATCTACGGCGAGAACATGGTGCTGCGTCTTCTCGATACCAGCGCCGAGGTGTTCAGCCTGGACCAGCTCGGCATGAGCGGGACGGATCAGAACAAAATCAAAGAGGCCCTCGCCAAGCCCTACGGCATGATTCTAAGCTCCGGGCCCACGGGCAGCGGCAAGAGCACCACCTTGTATTCCCTTCTGAAGATGATGAACCGGCCCGACGTGAACATCATCACCGTGGAGGACCCGGTCGAATTCCGCATGGGCGGCGTCCGCCAGGTCCAGCTGAACCGGCGGGCGGGCATGACCTTTGCCACGGGGCTTCGGGCCATTCTGCGCCAGGACCCCGACACCATCATGGTGGGGGAGATAAGGGATTCGGAAACGGCGAAAATCGCCGTTCAGGCCGCCATGACCGGCCACCGTGTGCTGTCCACCGTCCACACCAACGATGCGGCCGGGGCCGTGACCCGGTTCATCGACATGGACATCGAGCCCTTTCTGGTCAGTTCGGTGATGCTGGTGTCCATCGGCCAGCGCCTGATCCGAAAGGTCTGCCCCCAGTGCTGTGAACCGTACACCCCGTCTGATGCCGTGCTCCGGCACTGGGGCATCGAGGGCCCGGGGCGTTTTGTCCAGGCCCGGGGCTGTTTCAGCTGTCGGCAGACCGGTTATTCGGGGCGGGTGGGGCTCTATGAGGTGCTGGTGATCGACGAGTCTCTTCAGGATATGATTCTGGCCCGGAAAACGGCCCAGGACATCGGCCGGGCCGCCGCCGCCACGGGAAATTTCTTAACGCTCAAGCAGGCGGCGGCCGATAAGATCAAACAGGGACTCACGACCTTTGACGAAGCGGCTTCGGCCGTCATGGTCTGACGGCTTCGTAAAACGTCCGATATCTGCGTTACGCGTCATCCCTTGTCACTGCGGCGTACCCTAAGTATGCCTCATTCCTCGGGATTCGCAAGCCTTGATCTCGAACATTTTACGAAGCCGTCCAAAAACATACTTTTTACGAGATCATCATGGTCTGATACGGAAGCATTCGATGGATTTTCAGTATACCGCCATAGGCCCCCTGGGCCGGGAAATCAAGGGACGGATCAGCGCCCGGTCCCGGGAGGAGGCCGAAGAAGAAGTCGGCCGAAAGGGTGAAATTCCCCTGTCCATCCGGGAAGTCTCCGCGTCCGGCGACGGTGTGTTCAGCGGGCTGGCCGATGCCCTGACCCCGGTGTCCGCCGACGAGCTGGTGCTGTTCACCAAGCAGTTTCGCACCCTGATCCGGGCCGGGGTCAACATCATCCAGATTCTGGATATTCTGGAAGAGCAGACCGCAAACGCCCGTCTGAAGAAAACCGTCGCCGCCCTTCGCAAAGACCTGAACGCGGGGGCGGGGATCAGCGAAGCCTTCGCCCGTCACCCCGGCGTGTTTTCCCCCCTTTACTGCAGCATGATCGAGGCCGGGGAGGTCAGCGGATCCCTGCCGGATATCCTTGACCGGCTGATCTACATCATCGCCCATGAGCACAAGATCAAATCGGATATCAAGTCGGCTTTGCGCTACCCGACCATCGTGGTGGTGACCCTGGTGGCGGCCTTTTTCATCCTGCTGACCTTCGTGATTCCCAAATTCGTCGGCATCTTCGCCAAGGCCGGCATCGATCTCCCGCTGCCCACGGTTATCTGCCTGAACCTGTACCACCTGATCGACCGTTTCGGGTTTCTGCTGGCCGCTCTCGCCGCCTGTCTGGTCGTCGCCTTCGTTTTTTCCATGAAAACCGAACAGGGCCGTTTTGTCAGGGACTCGGTGATTCTGGCCGTTCCCATCATCGGCCCCCTGTTCGTCAAGTCGGTGATGTCCCGCTTCGCCAGCGTGTTCTCCATCCTGCTGACCAGCGGGGTGACGATCCTGAATTCCATGGACGTGCTGTCCAAAACCATCGGCAACGCGGCCATCACCCGGCAGTTCAGGGCCATTTCCTCACGGCTCGAGGAAGGGCAGGGCATGGCCCGGCCCCTGCGTTCGGCCCGTTATTTTCCGCCCATGGTGGTCAACATGGTGGCCATCGGCGAGGAATCGGGCAGCCTGGACGAGATGCTCAAAGAGGTGGCGGCCCATTACGACGACGAGGTGGAATACGCGGTCAAGGGCCTGTCCGAGGCCATCGGACCGATTCTCACCGTGGGCCTGGCCGCCGTGGTCGGCTTCTTCGCCCTGGCCATTTTCCTGCCCATGTGGGACCTGACCAAGATGGTGAAATGATGAGCAACACAGTGATTTTTATATACCAACGCAACACCAACACACATCAAACAGGAGGAAGAACATGAGAAAACGTATGACCTATCAGGAAGGTTTCACCCTTGTGGAAATCATCGCCGTACTGATTCTGCTGGGGATTCTTGCGGCCGTGGCCGTGCCCAAGTATTTTGACCTGACCACTGAAGCCGAAAATAAAGCTTTGGATGCCGCAGTTTCCGAATTGAACGCACGGGAGAACATGGCGTGGGGAAAAATCAAACTGTCTGCCGCCGGCTGGGCTGACGATGCGGGCGTTATTACAGAAGTTGATGCCGCAACCGGGTTGGGCGACGGCTATTCATGGGCCGCAGGCGACCCCGATGCAGCAGGTGGCGATCTGACTTTCGGCGGAGTCACGAGAACCTTGACTCGATCCGTTTCAACGGCCCAAACACCGGCATTGTGGGAAGATTGATCGGAACTGTGCAAGAGGGAACGGTGGGCCTATGAACCGGTGTCGATACGATCGGCTGGTTGGGCCCCAGGGGTTTACCCTTCTTGAAGTCCTTTTCGTTCTGGTCATCGTGGCGTTTTTGACCGTGATTACCTTGGAACGGTGGGATGAACTCGTTGAAGAGCATCGCATAAGGGCCGTATCGGCCTGTGTCGCCGAGCTCAATGCCCGTGAAACCATGGTGTGGGCTCAGACCCTGGTTTCCACAGGGCATTGGCCGGGCGATGAATTTCTTTTTTCAAAACTTGATAATGACCTTGGGCGTGATTTTCATTGGGCGAAATCAGGGCCATTGATTCAGGGTGGACGTATCGTTTTCCAGGGCCACATCGCCGTGGCTCTGGAACGCCTTCCGTCCACGGCCCAGACGCCCGGGAGGTGGAGGGTCCATGAACCGTGACGGCGGGTTTACCCTGGTCGAAATCATCGCGGTCCTTTTGCTGATGGGCATCGTGGCCGCCCTGGTGGTGGCCGGGGGCCTGGGGCTCGGGGACACCGATGAGGGGGCCGCCGCCGATGTGCTGAAAACCCATCTGCGTTATGCCCAGAGCCGGGCCATGAACGGGGATCGGGCCTTCGGCATTGTGTTTTCCGGCGGCGGGTACAGCCTGGTCCGTGATCCGGCCGGAACGGCCGTGCCGGTGCGTCTGCCCGGCGAAAGCGCCCTGACGGTCCCTCTTCCCGCAGCGGTTTCGGGCAGCGTGACCTTCGACACCTGGGGACGGCCCTCGGGGATGACGAGCATAAGTCTCGGCGGCCGGATTGTCACCATCACGCCGGATACGGGGTTTGTGCCGTGAGATACGTGACGAACAGGCGGGGCATGACCCTGGTGGAAATTCTTGCGGGGCTGATCATTTTGTCGATTCTGGCCCTGGTGGTGCTCCGGTATCTGGGCGTGAGCGTCACGGCCGGGGCCGGGGCGGTATCCCAGGTCCGTGATGCCGAAGCCGTGGTTTCCGTCATGGAACGCATCACCGTCGATTACCGGCGGCGTCTCGATGCGGGCGGCAGCACCCTTTCGGATCTTCGAAACGCCGTGGGCCCCGAAGGCAGCAGTCAGACCAACGCCTATGGAACCTACGAGGTTCTGGACAACGCGTACATCGCCTTCGATGCCGTAGGGAACGAGATCCCGGACACCACCCTGCAAAACACCCTGAAAATCAGGATCCAGGTGGGTGACCGGCGTCTTGTGGCGCTGTTTGCCGATTGACACAAACGGGGTTGACACAGACGGCCATGAAGAAAAAAAATCATCAGACGGTTGCCGGCTTCACCCTGGTGGAGATCATCGTTGTCCTGGTGCTGGTCAGCATTCTGGCGGCCGCGACGGGACTTTTGCTGACCACCTCGATCCGCAGTTATACCCTGGTCCGGCAGAGTGCGGACATCAGCCAGAAGGCTCAGCTGGCTCTTTCCCGCCTGCGTCTCGAACTGTCCAACATCAGCGATGTCCACAGCGCGGGGCCTTTGTCCCTGTATTACCGGATCAAACCCGAGGGGGAGGCTGAAACGACACGGGTTCTGGGGCGTGACGGAGATCGGGTGACGCTGGGCACGGCCCTTCCGGCGTCGTCGGGAAACACCCTGATCGATCAGACGGCATCCTTTGACCTGGCCTTTTTCGATGAAACCGGCGATCTGTCCGGCCCGTCCAACTGGTCCGCCCCCGGTGCCTGGAACAGCGGGGATGTCACCCGTTTGTATGCCGTTCGCATTACGTTGACAGTGTCGTCCGATTCAGGCCCCCTTTCGTTTACAAGCATCGTCTACCCCGATGTCCGGTCTAAAAAAAATGCCGGTGCGTCCGGCTGGAATCGCCAATAGGATAACGACGATGACCCGTATCCCTCATAGCGACATCCCCCAACAGGCTTCGGAGAAGGGAAGCATTCTCCTTCACCTGGTGGTTCTTCTTGTGGCGGCGGGCATCATCGGCACGGCCATGGTGGCCTTCATGTCCACCTCGGTCAACCAGCAGGTTTTCACGAACACCGCCGTCCAGGCCGATCTTCTGGCCGAGTCGGGCTTTCGCCGGGTGAGCGCCGTGTACAAGGCGGCGCCCACGGAAATCGACAAAAACACGGTCCTGAAAACCCTGCACGGCAGGACCTTTGTCCTGAACGGCGGCGAGGAACGGTTCAGTCTGGACATCCGGCCGTATTTCTACACGGCCCGAAGCGCTCATGCCGCCGGAGCCGTCCGCATCCGGGCCGAATACCCTGGCGCCCGGCCGTCGGGAGTCAATCCGCCCGCATCGGGAACGCTGGGCATCCTGTCCGGCTCGCGCTTTACCCTTTACACCTACGTCTCCCTGAGCGGCGATGCAGCGGCCTTTGCTTTTGAAGGGATCGCAAAGGTGGCCGACGGGAGTCCGGGGCTGGCCTCACCCCTGGATGCCGGGGCCACGGTTCAGGCCGTGTTGACCTGTACCCCGACGGTGCTGACAGGCGGAATCGGCAACAGCCTGACCGTGATGGACGCAAACCGCCTGATGCCCGACGAGGACGGGGTCTTTTCCATTATCACCCGCAGCGGCGAGTTTCGGGATGCGGCCGGAACCCGGACAGGCATCTATACGTATCAAACCCGGACGGGAACCACGCTGTCCGATATAAGGGTGTTCAACGATCCCGACGAGGCCTTTTCCCTGACGCTGGACGCCGACAGCCGGATCGTTGTCCACCGATCGGCCCGTTTTGCGTCCACGGGCACGGTTCATGCCGGAAGCGAGCTTGAGGCCAACCGGGTTTTTTCCGTCATGGCCGGACTGGGGGACACCCTTTTCACCGTCTCGGCCACGGATCTGATTTACGATCACCCCGACAACGTGCTCACGGGTCTCATCGACGGGGCCCAGGTTCTAGGCGATGCGGATATGGTATCCCCCGGCAAGGTCGGCGATGCCATGGCCTTTGACGGGGACATGGACTATGTGCGTCTGTCTGATGATCCTGCCCTGGATCTGAGCGGCGAAGGCAGCATCGGGGCCTGGGTCAAGGCCACGGCCTTCACCAACCGTTCGGCCGGGATCATCCGGAAGGGTGGATTACGGGGCGACTCGGATCTGGCTTACGTCCTGCAGTTTCGGCCTCCGGACCGCATTCGGTTCGAAATTCACGCCAGTGAAACCACGTCGTTGAGTTTGGAGTCCACCTCCCGTCTCACCGAAGGCCTCTGGTACCACGTGGCTGCCACTTGGGGACCTGCGGGGATGTTTATCTACATCGACGGCATCGAGGATGTGTCCCGGCCCGAGACCCTGACGGTGCGAAACACCGAGGGAACCGTCCAGATCGGCGCCCAGTTGGACGAGCTGTTCAATTCGGCCCAGAAAAATTTCGGGTTCCACGGCCTCATCGACGAGGTGTTCATCTACAACACCCAGGAAGATCTCTGCGGCATTCGGGAGATTTTCGCAAACGCCTGCAACGTCGGCTGCGACGCCGTGGCGTTTTATCCGTTTGCCGGAAACTACCGGGACGGGGCCGGTGAGGACAAGGAGGGCGACCGGGCCAATGATGCGTCGGGGTCCGGCCCGGGTCTGACGGCGGATCACCACGGCTGTTCAAACCGTGCCGTTTATTTCCGCTACAATGATTATCTGAATATCGGAGCGGAAGCGCCCTTTGATTTCACCGGCCCCTTCACCGTTTCAGCCTGGGTAAGGGTAGACAGCTGGTCCTGGATCATGGGCAATGACTCGTTTGTGGCCAAGGGGTCGGATTCATTCCGGTTGAGGCGTTACGGCACCTCAAACAACGCCACCTTTGGCACGACGGGTCTCAATCCCGTGGATACGGCGGGCAACGATCCGATCCGTGACGGCAGCTGGCACCATCTGGTGGGGGTGTACACCGGCAGTCGGAAAATTTTGTATGTGGATGGAGCCGTGGATGCGGCGAGGAATGTTTCCGGAACCCTTCGTTTGAACAACGATCAGGTCCGACTTGGCCCCACCGCCTTCTTCTTTTTAAGCTTTTTCGAGGTCGCCATGGACGACGTCGGCTTCTGGGACCGGGCCCTTTCAGAGGACGAGGTCGATCATATCTATCGCGGCCTTCGGACGGACCGGTCGCTGCCCTGACAGACTTCTTGGGGACGCCCTGTGAGAATTCCGATGGGCACGCTGCGCTTTGCCCATCCTACGTAAAAACCGCTGCAATGAATGGCGTTGTAGGATGGGCAAAGGCAAAGCTGTGCCCATCAGAGTCAATTTTTCAAACTGTGAATCGGCGCAGGAATACGCCCCCCGCGGCGGATAAAGGGGTTGAGCCCGCCGGCGTTTTTCACGTCGATGATGGTGGCGTGGCCCAGAAGCCCTCCGAAAAAGGCCTTGTCACCGGCCTTTTTCCCGGGAACGGGAATGATGCGGGTGGCGGTGGTCTTGGAATTGATCATGCCGATGGCCATTTCGTCGGCGATGATACCGGCCAGGGTGTCCTCGGTGGTGTCGCCGGGGATGGCCACCATATCAAGACCCACCGAGCAGACGCTGGTCATGGCTTCGAGTTTTTCAATGTTCAGATGGCCCAGTCGGGCCGCTTCCTCGATGTTCAGATCCTCACTGACCGGAATGAAGGCTCCGGACAATCCGCCCACATAGGAGCTGGCAAAGGCGCCGCCTTTCTTGACGGCGTCGTTGAGCATGGCCAGGGCCGCCGTGCTGCCGGGAACCCCGATACTTAAAAGCCCGAGGCTCTGGAAGATTTCCCCCACACTGTCGCCCACCGTGGGCGTCGGGGCCAGAGACAGGTCTACCACACCGAAGGGCAGGCCCAGGTTCTGGGCAACCTCCCGGCCGATCAGCTCGCCGACCCGGGTCACCTTGCAGGCCGTCCGTTTGATGGTTTCGGCAACCAGGCCCAGATCGGCTTTTCCATCCGCCTCAACCAGGCGGTCGATGGCCTTTTTGACCACGCCGGGCCCGCTGACGCCCACGTTGATCACGGCGTCGGGCTCACCGATGCCCAGATAGGCTCCGGCCATGAAGGGCACGTCTTCGGGAATGTTGCAGAACACGCAGAGCTTGGCGCAGGCCAGGCCGTCCTTGTCCCGGGTCAGTTCGGCGGCTTTCTTGATGGCCTGGGCCATCATCAGAACCGCGTCCATGTTGATGCCGGCCCGGGTGGTGCCCACATTGACCGACGAACAGATGCGGCCGGTTTGGGCCAGGGCTTCGGGAATCGCTTCGATCAGGGCACGGTCTCCGTGGGAAAACCCCTTTTCGACCAGGGCGGAAAACCCGCCGATGAAATCCACGTTGACCTCGGCGGCGATCTCGTCCAGGGTCCGGGCGATACCGACCATCCGGTCGGCGGAAAAGGGCGCCGCCACCACGGAAATCGGGCTGATGGAAATGCGTTTGTTGACTACGTTGATGCCGTATTTTTCGCCGACCTGGTTGCAGACCGCAACGAGATTCCCGGCGAGCGATGTGATTTTCTTTCGGATATTTGCCGTGAACACCCCGATGTCGTGACTGGCGCAATCGGTGAGGTTGATGCCCAGGGTCACGGCCCGGACGTCTAAGTGTTCGTATTTCAGCATTTCAAGGGTGGTGATGAATTCACTGTCGTTAAACATGACATGGTTCCTTATATACGGTTGACGGCGTCAAAGATGTTTTTGTGCTGGATGGTAAGATCCAGGTTTAGTTCGGCGGCAAGGTGTTTGAGTTTGTCGGACAGGGCCGAAAGATCGGTCTGGGCGGGTACGTCCACTTCGAAAAACATGATGTTTCGATCCGGATTGATGCCTCCTTCAAACACCGCCTTGAGATTGGCGATGTTGACCCCGGCGTCGGCGATCAGCCGGGACACCCGGGCCACCAGGCCCTTGCGGTCCGGGCCGCAGGAACTGATGATAAAGGGCTCGGTGGTTTCGGGCAGAGGGACCGAACCGCCGTCGTCAAGGGACGTGATGTGGATCTGGAGCCCCTTCCCCTTAAGGTCGTCATTGAGGGCCTGCTCAAGGGCGCCAAGGCCAAGGGTCTCGGGCTGGGATACGACACAGATGCCTGCAAACTGGGACTGAAGGGTGGTCTGGCTGATGTTTTCGATGTTGCAGCCCTGCCGGAACAGGGTCTCGGATACGGATGCGATGATACCCGGCTTGTCCGGGCCGATCACGGTGATTATGGTTTTTTTCATCAAAGACCTCAAAAACGTTTGATATTTGGAAAAAATTAAGTTTAACATGTAGCACAACTTACAATGATTGCCTACATGATCTTTTGGCGTCGTTGTTTTTGCAGGAGTCTGGTTTGATGAAGATGATCACCACCCACAAAGGCGCGGATTTCGATGCCCTGGCCTCGGTCATTGCCGCGACTTTGATTTATCCCGATGCCGTTCCCGTTCTGCCCAAGGCGATGAATCCCAATGTGAAAGCCTTTCTTTCCATTCATAAGGATCTGTTTCCGTACAAGCACCCCGACGAGATCGATCCGGATGCCGCCACCACTCTGATTGTGGTCGATGCCTGCAACTGGGATCGCCTGGAGGGAATGAAAGCCCTAAAGAACAACGCGGATCTTGAGATTCTGATCTGGGATCATCACCGACAGGGAGACATGAACCCGGCCTGGCTCTGTCAGGAATCGAAGGGGGCCACGGTCACGCTTTTGATTCGTGAGATCAAGGCGCGGCGGATCCTGCTGACGCCGATGATCGCCACCCTTTTGCTGATGGGCATTTACGAGGACACCGGGAATCTGACCTTTTCATCGACCACAGCCGAGGACGCCGCCGCCTGCGCCTATCTGCTCGAACGGCAGGCCGACCTGACCGTGTTGAATTCTTTTTTGCGTCCGGCCTACGGTGAAAGACAGAAGAACATTCTCTTCAACATGATGAACACCACACAGCGCCGCAAGATCAGGGGTTATAAAATCGCGTTCTGCCATGTGCCCTTAGACGGCCATGTGGGCAATCTGTCCGTGGTGGTGAGCATGTACCGGGATCTTGAAAACGTCGACGCGGCTTTTGGGCTGTTTCAGGACGAGGGCAAGAACAAATGCATCGTAATCGGCCGAAGCTCCGCGGAGGGTCTGGACCTGGGCAGGATTTTGCGGAATCTGGGCGGAGGAGGGCATCCCGGAGCCGGTTCGGCCCTGATCAAGTCCGAATACCTGAACGTGGACACGGTCATCGAGATGATCTGCGAACTGATTGACGGCAACCAGCGCTCGTCGGTGCAGCTGAGCGACCTGATGTCCTACCCGGTGCACACGGTCAGTGCGGATACGTCCATGGAAGACGTGGCGCAGCTCCTTCGGGATAAAGGGTTTACCGGCCTGCCCGTGGTTGAGGGAGATCGGATGGTCGGGGTGATCTCCCGTCGGGATTTCAAGAAAATGCGAAAAAAAGATCACATGAAATCCCCGGTCAAGGCCTACATGAGCAAGGACATCCTGTGGGTGGATTCGAAGAAAAGCCCGCTCGAGGCGGTCCGGATGATGATCAAGCACGATATCGGACGGGTGCCTGTGATGGAAAACGGTGAAATCATCGGCATTCTCACCCGGACGGATGCCATGCGTTACTATTACAATCTGCTGCCGGACTGACCGGCCCGGGCGGGGGACTCAGGCTCCATCCGGGGTTCGTGCCCATTTTCTTTGACTTTTCAAGGGTTGTATACTAATTTTTGTTCACTGAATCACATCACTGACGCTGTCGGATCAATGAATATACCAATGTTTCGAGCCCTTAGCCCAAAGGAGAGGAAATACAGATGAAGTGCCCTGAATGCGGCTTTGAATGCCTCCCGGATGATGTGGAATGCCTTGCATGCGGGACTCATATTGCTGCCGCAATTGAGAATAAGGAAAAAGAACGCATCAGGAGTATTGAGGCCGCCCAGCGAAAAGCCCAGTATGATCTTGAATTTAAGAAAGAACTGGGCCTGATTCCCGACGATGAAAAAAAGAAGACCTCCAAAACGGAGGTGCCGAGCCTTGAAGAGACATTCAAGCAGGCGCCCCTTTGCCCGAAATGCGGTCATCCCAGGCATGAAAACGTCGGTGAGTGTTTGCGTTGCGGGGTGATTTTCGACAAGATCGGCGGTACGTCAAACGGGAGCCGGATTGTCTCCGAACCGCCTGCTTCACCGCCGCAGCCCGCCTCTCCGCCGTCATCCTCCCAGCCGACCGTGGTTGGACATGAAGACAAAACCGCTGAAATCGATCTGTCCCAGTTGAAGCCCCTGACACCCGAGGCGCCGCAGGACGAAGCCGTCCGGTCGATGCCGGAGGAAGGGGATGATGGCGCGGGCGACGACGCCATGCATTCGACGGAAAGTGCGGCGGTGGATATCCGGCAGGCCGTGACCGGTATCGACGACGCTAACGATGAGGAGGATGAGGATCTGTCGAATCTGTCCCTGGTGCGTGAGCCGGATTCCGCCGAGCCGGTTTCTGCCGTACCTCCGACACCGGAACCGGCCGCAGCTTCGGTCGTACAACCCCTCGAGCCGGCATACGCCGATGAAAAAACCGAAATCATTCAGGTCAGCCAAATCAGTCCTTCAAAACGGGCACCGGTGAAACCCTCGTCCGGAACTGCCGGGCTGGGAGATTCCGTCAGGAAGACCCTGGGGAAAATCCGGATTCTGGCCGCCACGGCCGTAACAGCCGGTCGGGATCAGGTTTTTCGGTTGACGGCCGACAAAAAGAAAACCGCAAAGGTCCTGATCGCTCTTTCGGTGATTGTGGTTCTGGCCGTGGCGACGCCCATGGGGCTGTCCTTTTACAAAACCATGAAAATCGAACGACTGAAACGGGAACACATCCGGAAGCTCGAAATCATCCGGGACGACTTTTTCAGCCGCCGGGACGACATTTCAAGACAGATCACCCTGATGATCGACAACAAACGGTTTGACAGCGCAGAAAAGGAAATCGCCCTGTACGACATTCCGCTGCTTCAAAACGAGTTGGAACCGCTCAAAAAGCATCTGACGGAAATGCGTTTGTTCGAGAAGGCCCGGATGATTCCGGCGGTTGAATTTGAAAAAAATTACCTGGCGTTCGCCGAGCTGCTGGAGATCAATCCGTCGAGCACCCTTTATAAAACCAAGAAAGAGTTTTACAAGCAGAAACTGGCCGGAAGTGAGTTCAGCCTCGCCGAAGCTTACGCCAAGGGGAAAAACAAGAACCTGACGGATCTGACCAAGGCCCTCGAGGCCATCGATCGGGCACGTTCCCTTTATCCGGAGTCAAAGACTTACGCCTTGATGAAGCGGAAGCTTCTGACGGAAAAACTACTGTACTACGAAGGAAACGACAAACTGGTGATGGCGGTTCAGGATGACGGAATGGGCAGAAAGTTGTACTCGGGACAGCGCAAGCTGACCGTCCGTCTGAAAAATATCAGCCAGGAAACGGTGTACATCCGGGATGATTTTTTCATTATGATCGGAACGGACAGAAACCGGTATGTGAGAAACGATACCGGTCGGTCATTCAAGACCAAGCTTCTTCCCGGTGAGGAAACCCGGGGTGAACTTTACTTCCGGACGAAGGCCCGTCCGGCCGAGATCATTTTCGATCACAAGGTTGTCGGGGCTATCTCACGGGTGTTTCCGGACTGATTGAAAGACGGGTTCAGACCGGTTTCGAGGACAGAAGATCCAGGGCCCGGTCGTATTCATTGGGATAGAGACGGGGAGGGGTGGCCGCTTCTCCGAGGGCAGAGCGGACCATGTAGACGGCGCAGGCTTCCTTGCAGGAAAGACAATACCGCTGCCTGAAACGGACGGCGATGGATTCGATGGTCATTTCATCGATGAAAAAACGGCATGTTTCCATAAACTCACAGGGACGAGGTTCATTCATGAGGCGGATCCTGAGATAATCGGGTTGTCGTCGCCAACGATTCGGGGCGTTCTCGCCGCCTAATCGTGAGATCGGTACATTGTGTTACAATCGTTTTTTTGAACATTTTAATATGTTTTGGGCAATAATAGCAAACGTTTTTGCACCCTGGCGCGTCCCGTTTTCGGGGACGGGCCCGACACCGTGGAGCGGCATGTGAAACCGGCAATGAAAAAAATCAAAAATACCCTGATCTATCTGGCCATCGTTGCCGTCATTCGTCTGCTCCGGTCCATGGACCGCATGACCGCCATCGGGCTGATGAGACATGTGGGACGGCTCGCGTTTCTGTTTGCGGTCCGTGAACGGAACAACGCAATCTCCCATCTGACCCTGGCCTTCGGCAGAGAAAAACACAGCGATGAGATCCGTCGTCTGGCCAAAAAAGTCTTTCTGACCCTATCCGCCTGTGCGGCGGATGCCGTGCGGCTTCCCCTCATGGTCAAGGACGGAAGCATTGACCGGCTGGTCACTCTCGAGAATTTTCATTATTTCAAAGACGCGGTCAACCAGGGACGGGGGGTCATCATCATGACCGGTCATTACGGGAACTGGGAACTGATGGGAACCTGGGTGGTTCGCCATGGCTATCCGATCAAGGTCGTGGCTAAAAAATCCTACGATCCCCGACTGGACAAGCTGATTGTCGGCTACAGAAACGAGGCCGGCTATGCGAATACGGCCCGGGGCAACGCCGCCACGTCGGTGGTCGAGGGCCTGATGAACGGGGAAACCTATGGCCTGCTGTTCGATCTGGACACCAAAGTCAAGGGCGTTTTCGTGGATTTTTTCGGAAGGCCCGCCCATACGGCGACGGTTCCGGCCCTTTTGTCCATGAAGCTCAAGGTGCCCATCGTTCCTATGTTTATCCGGCTGACGGAGGATTACCGGTATGTGATCACCTGTCTTGAACCTCCGGTGTTTGCAGATACCGGGGATGAGGAAAAGGATGTCCGTCACAACACCCTGATCTGCTCGAAAATATATGAACAGGTGATCCGCGCCCATCCCGAACAATGGATCTGGATGCACAGGCGCTGGAAAAAACAGCCGAAAACGGATCAGGAATGAAAAAGAAGTCATCTGTGACATGTTTCACATACATCCCGGCGGTTTCGGGCTATGGTTGGATCACACGTGAGAGACGGCGGCTCCGGATGACGGTGACTAGTTCGCAGTTCGGGCTTTTAAGTAAATCGCCGATCTTTGGTGTTGGATTCGGGCGTTTAATGTGGTAAATTGATGAAACCATTTTACCTGGGCATCATCAACCGGTTCATGCCCCAGGGGTTGCGCGCCGCGGGTTAAGGAAAACCGGAATCGACCCGACGTCCACGGCTGGACGGTTTTGCAAACGAACAATGCTTAACATTCTGTGATCAGATTTATTTTGGACGTGGATTCGACCTTCCTCGGAGTGCGGCGTTTCTCAGACGCTCCGTTCGGGGTCGATCAGGAGGGAACAATGAGACGGACGGTGTTGTCAACGGCTTTTTTCGCGGTGCTATTTTCGCTTCAGCCCATGAACGGCGTGGTCGCCGCAGATGAGTATGCGGATTTTCTCAAATCCCAGAAGGAATCCTTTCAGATGTATAAGGACTCCCGGGATGCCGAATTTATAGGCTTCTTGAAAGAACAATGGAAAGAATTCAACATCCACAAAGGCCTGGTTCGGGACGATAAGCCCAAACCCCCTGCGCCGCCCGTGGCGGAACCCCTTCCGGTCGAACCGCCTCTCCCTGAAAAGATCAAGGTGGTCGCGCCCATTACCGTCCCTGTATACAAACCGGTGGAAAAGGTGCCGGTGCCCGTGATTGAAAAACCTTCCAAACCCCTGGCCGTGAAAATCGATTTTTTCCTGACGCCCGTTTCGATCTACGGCTCCTTTGATTTCCCCGGGGAAATATCCGGCCGTGTGGACAAGGATGCCGTTACCTCGTTCTGGGACAAGATGAGCCAGGTCGATTACGACGCCTTCATCAGCCAGGTCAATGAGGCCCGGAAGGCGTTGATGATGAACGACTGGGGCTATCACTACCTCCTGTATCGCCTGGGCATGGAACAGTACCGCGGAAACCGGAACATGGCCAATCTGTTTGTCTGGTATATGTCGGCGAAATCGGGTTTCGAGTCGCGTATCGGCTACAACGACAGTCAGGTGTTCTTGCTGATGCCCTCGCGGAATCGTCTGTACGGGGTACCTTTCCTGACCCTGGACGGCACCAAGTACTATTCGCTTTTCTTCGACGGACAGCCTGAAAAGTTCAAGTCGCTTTATACCTACAAAGGCAGCTACCCCAAGGCCGATAAACTGATGGATTACCGGATTCTCGAATCGCCGGCTCTGCCCCGGGTTCTCCGTGAGAAACAGCTTTCGTTCGATTACGCCGGGAAAACCATGAGCGTGAAAACCCATTACAACAAGAATCTGGTGGATTTTTTCAAATACTATCCCCAGACCAATATCAAGGTGTACTTTGACGCCTATGTCTCGCCGGAACTGGAATACACGCTGGTCAAATCATTGAAACCCTTTGTCGAAGGCAAAACCGAGGCAGAGGCCGTCAACATTCTCCTCGGCATGGTTCAGAAATCTTTTCCCTACAAAACCGACGACGGCCAGTTCGGCCATGAAAAGTACATGCTTCCCGAAGAAACGGTTTTTTATCCCTATTCTGATTGCGAGGACCGTTCGTTTCTTTTCGCTTATCTGGTCAATAAACTGTTGGGGCTCGATGTGGTGGGTCTTGATTACCCGGGGCATATTTCAACGGCGGTCAAATTCACGGACAATTATTCCGGTGATTACGTGGTTCGGAACAATACCAAGTACATGGTTTGCGATCCGACCTATGTGAATGCGCGTCTGGGCATGGCCATGCCCCAGTTCAAAAACGTCAAGCCTGACATTATCAAGATAGACAGTCTTTGATGACGTGGGATGATCATACTGCAGAAGCCGATCACGACAAGGTAGAGGTTCTGGAGTTGGTTTATGCAAAGCGACCTTTGCAGATTATTAATCAAAACATAAAGGAGAAATTGGGTATGAAAAAAATGATGGTGATGCTTACGGTTATGGCGATGGCTTGTGTCATGGTAGTTGGCTGTAAATCCGCTGAGAAACAGGCGTCCAACCTTCCCGCCTGGGTTCTGATGCCCCCGGAAGGCGGGATCAGCGGTGTGGGCTCTGCCAAAATCGGTGCCGCCGGGATGCAGACCGCCCGGATCGAAGCCTCCGCCAATGCACGCGATGAAATCGCCCGGACCCTGAACGTCCGCGTCAAAAACATGATCAAGAACTTTACCGAAACCACCGGTATCGGTGATGATCAGACCGTCGACAAGGTGTTCACCAATGTGTCCAAACAGGTTGCCAAGGTCGATCTGACCGGTTCCCAGGTCAAGAAAGTTCATTTGGACCAGGAAAACAACGAACTGTATGTTCTTGTGGCCCTGAATCCCGAAGCGGTTGCCCAGGCTTCCGAAGCCATGAAACAGGCTGCCGTGACGAGCTTTAAAAATGACCAGGCCCTGTGGCAGAAATTCCAGGCTAAAAAAGGTCATGAAGAACTTGAAAAAGAAATCGAAAAAGAATTCGGCGGCGGAATGGGCGACGAATAAGAACGACGCGCCCGTCTTTTTTTGATTCGTTTTTCAGGCTGAAACAGGTCAGGGTGGTGATATCGCCGCCCTGACTGTTTTGTTGTTTTCAAGGGGGAGGTACGCGTGAGAAGCATATCAATCGTGGTTGTTCTGGTCCTGGGCCTGGGTCTGGCCGCCTGTGTGACCGGTCAAAAAAGCAGTACGCCGAATTGGGTCTACAATTCAGCGGTCGAAGGGAAGGTGACCGGCATCGGTGTGTGCGGCGAACATGTCAACGGGGTCAATGCCCAAAGGTCCCTGGCCATCAAACGGGCCATCGATGAAATGGCGCTTCAGATGGGTGTGAAAGTCAGCAACGTGGCCCTTATCGGGACCAAGGCCGGTGCGGCCGGATCAAGCTCCTCCGTTGAGAGCTACAGTTTCCAGACGGTGGACGGCAATGTGGTCAAGGCCGTGATCCGTGAAACCTGGAAAAATCCTAAAACCAACGAAATTTACATATGGATGGTGACGGAATGAAGCAAAACACCCTTTTTCGATCAATCTGCCTGGTCTTCCCGGCCCTTGCGGTGATGGGGCTGACGGCTGCGGCGGGTTTTTCCGATGAATTTGAAGACATGAAGGCGGACATGTCATCGGAAATGGAAGGTTATCAGGATGAGGTCAGTGATTTTGAGGCATACCGGGATCAGATCAACAGTGAATTTGAAGAATACAAGAAGATCGTGGATCAGGAGTTCAAGAAATACCGGGCGGAGATCCTGAAATATTGGGACAAACCGGAGATGACCGACAAAAAGAAGTTTGTCGAATACTCACCGGATATGAAATCGAAAAAGGTGGTCGATTTTGAAAAGGGTGAGGTCAAGATCAGCGTGATCACCCCGGTGGGAACACCCGCTGCGGACATCCAGAAAGACATCACCAAAAAACTGGAAGACCTGGTGGCCGAGGACAGCGCCAAGGCCTTTGATCGCGATACCTTTGCCAAGAACGTCGAAGATCGTATCGTCAAGGCCTCCAAAAATGTGAAAACAGCCGTGGTGAAAAAAGTACCGGTCATTGCCGATGTCGTCACCGGAACGGCTGTGCCGACGGTGAAACAGGTGGAGGCGGCCGTCAAGGATCTCAAGAAAAAAGCCGATATCAGCACCCAGCCTTCGGACAAGGTCAAGGACAGCAACGTGGTGACGGTGACGATCAAGCTGCCCTCCGATGCCGTCAGTAAAAAGGCCAAGTCTTACGTTGAACCGGTCAAGGAACAGGCTTCGAAACGCAATGTGGATCCGGCTCTGATTTTTGCGGTGATGCAGACGGAAAGCGCTTTCAATCCCATGGCGCGATCCTATGTTCCGGCCTATGGTCTGATGCAGATCGTTCCCAAAAGCGCCGGGCTCGATGCCTCCAAGCTGGTGTACGGCGAACAGAAGCTTTTGTCCCCGTCCTATCTGTACGACGGCGAAAAAAACATCGTCATGGGCACGGCCTATCTGTATATCCTCAATGACCGGTACCTCAAGGCCATCAAAAACGATCGCAGCCGTCTCTACTGCGTGATCGCCGCCTACAACACGGGAGCCGGGAATGTGGCCCGGGCCTTTACGGGGAAAACCAATATCTCCAAGGCCGCCGACATCATCAATCGCATGCCCCCCGAAAAGGTCTATGATACCCTGCTGGCGAAGCTGCCCCATGATGAGACAAAAAATTATGTCAGAAACGTAACGGAACGCATGAAACTTTACAGATGATCCGTGACGGGGCGATCATCTCTAACGGGCCTGTTACAAGCCTTTTTGGATGTTTCCGGCCTGTGTGACCGTGAGGAAAAGGGAGTCAATGAAAAAGTTTATCTTACTGGTTGTTGTATCGTTGTGTCTGTCGGGCTGTATTTTTCTGGGTCGAACCAACAAGGTGACCATCGGCAAGAATTATATGGAACTGAGTTGCGGAAGCTTTGCCATTCTTCCTTTCATCGACAACCGGAATACGCCCAATACGAAGAATTTGGGATACAGTGCGGTCGACGCCATGACCGACGCCTTCGAAACAGAGTTCATCGGTGCGGGGTTCAAGGTGGTGGATCGCCGGAACATTCAGAGCGCTCTGGATGAGTTGAAGTTTTCCTACCAGGGTGATGTGGACCCCGAACAGCGGAAGCAGATCGGAAAACTGACGAACTCGGACGTGATGGTCATCGGAAAACTCAGGGCCTTTCATAACGCGCTTTATGAGAACAAGGCCAAGCCCGAAAAACCCTCCAAATGCACGACCATCAGTTTTTATGTGAAGGCGGTTCATATCGAGACCGGGGAGATACTCTGGACCGGTTCACTGACCCAGTCGACGGGCCTCAAGGAAGATTTCCTCTACGGCTGTGACTGTGACGTCCTCAAATACGCCAACAAGGTATCCTCGGATGTCGTGGCAAAGATCGTCAAGCAGATCAAAAAGATGGAAAAAAAGAAGAAAGGATGAGTGCGTTGATATAGCGCCAATCGCCCTCAAACGCCCTTGTAAACAACACGAGCCGCACGGAAACATCCGTGCGGCTCGTGTTGTTTGACGGTGTAAGGAATGACGGCTTCGTAAAAAGTCCGATTTCTGCGCTTTCGCTTCATCCCTCGTCACTGCGGCGTACCCTAAGTACGCCTCATTCCTCGGGATTCGCGGCGCCTTGAACTCGAACTTTTTTCTTTGCCGTCATGTGATGACTTTTTACGAGTTCATCAAGGAAAAATCAGTTGAAGTACTGTACCAGCTTCTCAGACACTTTTTCCGAGACTTTCTTCACGGCCTGATGGGCGGCTTCGGTATCGTTCAGCCCTGCGCCGCGCTGGTCTTCCGCAACCTGACCCACCTGGCTGTTCGCTCCGGTTTCGATGATGTTCAGCGATACGGTGGCCCGTGAAAACTTGAACCGGGGATTGTTGTTACGGACCGGGTCGATCTTGACCGACCCCGTGACCAGAACATCGGCCCTGGATTCGAAATCGCCGACCTTGAAGCCGTTGTCCGTGAGAATTTCAGCCACGGTATCCCTGACGGCACGGCCATGGGAGCCTGACACATCGATATCGATGATCATGGCGGATTTGATGTCCGATATTTTCATCAGGATGTCTTTCAAATCCCTATGCTGGACATCCGACGCGAAGCCGATGACCCGCAGGCGGCTCAGGGTCACTTCCCGCTTGACCCAGAGTTCAAGGACTTTTTTGAGGGGCAGAAGTTTGAGGATCTGGCTGGAGGCTTTCCGTGATTTGGCCAGTTGAACGTCAATTTCCGTGTCCACCTTTTCGATATCCCGGGTCCATTTGTCCCTGGCGTTGTATTTGTCAAGGGCCGCCACGGTGACGTATTCACCGGATTCCCGCTTCGATTCCCCCACAAGAACGCCTTCGAGCTGAATGTCCGAAACCACGCGGATGTGTGACTGGATGGATTTGTTGAACGAGCTGCCCCGAACCGAATCGGTGACCTGCTGGACCCGTGAGCTTACATCACTTGAAATACGGGCTTCGAAAATGTTGGACAGCTCTGCCTTGGCGTGGCGGATGGATTCGGGCTTGGATTGGCCGTATCCCTGGGCCGTCAGATAGCGGGACGAGGAAAAATCCGGGGCCGCTTCCTGGATGACCGGTTCAGGCTGGGCCTTTGGGGGTGGTGAGTAAGTGTCCACCACGGGCTTCGTCGCGGATGGGCGCACGTCCGGAGCAGGCGCGCTCGATGTGACGGGACGGTCTTCAAGCTCGTCGAACGCCGCTCGGGCGCGATCATGCTGGCTTTGAACACTGCGTGTATTTTTCTTTGCCGGTGGTGCGCTGACACAGGCCGCGATAAAGACGGTCAACACAGAGAGAATGATCAAACGGGTTTTCATGGTTCACTCCACTTTGGTTCTTTGAATCAATGCCGTGGTCATGGGTTTGGATGTCTATCGCCGACTGATCCCGGCTCGCTGAATGGCCGACCGGGATCAGGGTTTCAGATTCGGGCCTCCATGTCAATACACGGTATCATGAAATACAAACTTGCAGTCGCCCGGAGTCACCGTCAGTGAATCCAGGGTGGTCTGTTTGCCGTAACAGTCTTCGACCACCACCTGATAATTCCCAGCCGGAACAATGGCCCGGGCCAGATAGATTTCGCCGGGAAGGGTTCGCCAGCCCCGTGTATCGGCTTTTTCAAGGGCACTGGCGGCAATGTTGCCTGCAATTTTTGCGGCAAGGCCCGCCATGGCCCCGTATTGTTTTTCAACTTCCTTGGAACTTGCATGAACGATGGCCTGTTTGGCAACGGCGCGGGCGATGGCCTTGGCTGTGATGCGGACCTTTCGGTCGGCAAGATCCTTAACGGCAATTCCGTTGATATCTTCGAACAAAACAGCGTCCTGGACAATGGTTCCGGCATCGGATTTCAAGATCAGCCGGCTTTGACGGCAGGAGGGCGGCGACGTGATGTAATTGGGAAACGCAATGCTGATGGGGCCGCTGGGGGTATTTACGGTAAATTTGTTTTCTATTTTCACCGGTCCCTTGCCGTTCATGTGCAGAAAAACCACCCGGCCCATTTTTCTGGCCGCCTGGTGATTGATGTAGCGCACCCCCCGGGCGTTGGGGACGATGGACAGGGCCTCGCTTTTCCGGTCGGCCGGAGTCGCCACCCGCAGCAGATCCTCGTACAGGCATTGCGGGGTGACCGTTCCGTAATTGGTCGCGTAACTCTGAAAGGCCTTGTGGGCCTCGTAATAGTAAATGAACGCCTCACTGTATTCTTTGTCCATTTCACTGAGCACGCCGCTGATGTAACGCCCCAGCGCGTCTTCCTTGTACACGTTTTTCGTATCGTACTTGCTGTTGTATTCGGAAAGCAGGGTGTCCAGGCGACGACAGTCGGCCATGGCCTCTTCGTATTCGCCGAGTTTGATGTAACTGAAGGCGGAAAACAGGCTGATCATGGCCCGCTCGAAATCCTCACCATTGTATGGAATGACCAGATCGTTGGTTACGTATGAGGCCGCCTCTTTGGAAAGGCTTTTTGTCCAGAGGTTCTGGGCCAGTTCATCGGCTTCAAGGAAAAAACGGCTGGCCGTTTTGGGGTCGTCGCACTGGAAGTGGATCATGCCCGAGTCCAGCAGATGGAGCAGTTTGGCCTTTTTGCCGTAAGCCGCTTCGGAATTCTTCAGAAGATCCAGAGAGCCGGGGCAGTTGCCCGACGTCATGGCGGTTTGAAGGGCCATGTAATTGAATTTCGGAGCACAGCTGCACAGAAGCAGGGCGCAGAACACGGCAACAATAATTTTTTTCATGGGTTCCCCCCCGGGGTTGAAAAAAGATTCGTGATCGGACCGGGGGGGGATCGACCCACTGACCCCGGTCCAGGTTGGCGGATGACGGATCAGAGCCCGAAGCGGCTCTGTTTGAGAAGTTTTTTGATCTGTTTTTCACCGATCCAGACCTTCTTGTTCTTTTCCAGGTCGATCAGTGTCAGGTTCACCTGATAGAATTTGACGGATTTCCCACCGTCCTTGTTGACGATGCTGTTCAGCTCACCCTGAAGCATGAAATCGGCGCCGATTTCCTCGCCGTCAAATTTTGCGGTGTCTTCGGAGGCATTGGAGGCCTGGTCGTAACGTTCTTCCCGGATCTCTTCACGTTCGGTCTTGTCGGCGACGAACTCGACTTCGCCGGAATTCAGGAGAGCCCGCTCAAGGTTGCGGACAAAGGTTTTGACGTTGATGTGCTCGTGGCTCTTGTTTCTGACCCGACCGATGATGACGGTGGGGTTTTTGTCGTTATGTTTGCGGCGATACTGGGCGAGCCAGGGCCGTTCAAGGACGTCCTGAATCATTTCATCCGCAACAAGCCGCGAATCCGTATCATTCCATTTGTCACCCACGTCCGTAACGGAATCGGTTGCGACCCGCTGGGTGGACATGGTCTGGCAGCCGGCCACGATCAGGGCAAGAAACAGGGTGGTCAGGATGATGCTTTTTTTACTCATGATAAAACCTTCTCCTTTATTGTTTAGATGGTTGACGCGGATATTCAACGCAACGGCTCATTTTCCGCAGACCAATCCGGGGACCTGACCGGGCACCTGCTGATCAGGTCCGAACCAATCGTGTGTGTTTCGATGAACTGCGAATGGATGTCGCGATGATTCTTTCCCCCGTACATGGCGTGGATTATAGGGAATGACTCATTTGATTGTCAATAAAAAAGTATCAGGCTTATTATGAAAAAAAACATCTTAACTAATTGTAAATATGAATATAAATTATGTTAAAAACAGTCCATGGCTTCAGGGCAAAAAACAGGTGTTGAATGAAAAACGATAAATATCTTCCGATCATCAGGCAAGAAAACCCTCGATAAAGGAATTCAGGACGGTTTTCTGGACCTCATTGTCGGGTCTGAATCTGACGCCGATGCCTTTGGGGAGGCTGCGAACCACATTCCCGTTGATTTTGATCGGTCCTTTCTTGTGAAAGGACAGAAAGCTCATGCTGATCTCACTGCCGGCCCGGATCGGGGCATTGGAATTGATGAACATTCCGTTTTCGCTGATATCGTAGATGTAATCCGAATAAAAATGGCTGTCATCGGAGAAAAGAACCATGACGCCCGGGCAGGGTTTCCTCGGAAACTCTCTCTGGTCTTTGGGTGTGTTTTCTGACATGGTTTCATCCTTTCGTTAGTTCATGTGATCGGTTGGTGTGCGTCATTTCTTTAATACATTTTTTAACGAATGCACGGCGCCGGGGTGATCGAGCCCCTGTGCCGCTCAGGGACAAGCCGGACTGCAGGGACACGGCAGCGAGGAACTGAAATGGAACAAAGGACGTCAGATGGAGCGCCGGGTATCAGGGTGCGAGAGGACCGTTCGCGCGATATTCGTTCGAAGCGTCGTTCGGATGGCGAATGCGTAACGTTTTTGCCATATTATAAAACGATTCGAGCCTGAACACAATATGCATGTTTGATGCATCGGGGCATACTCATGTCGGTTTTCTTTTTATCGCTATCGGTATCGATAACCAAGCCGTTCGATATCCGGACAATGCCGTCACTTTTTTATGAGGTGTGCCTGGGCGGGCATGTGGATGAGGGAGGGCGGGCGTGTGTTTCAGCCTTCGTTTGAAACAGGCTGAAACACACGGCGGAGGCGTTTAACACATGCCGGCCTAGTTTGCGCCGTCGAGGATGCGTTCCGCCTCTTCGAGCGTATAGACCGGATGGGTGGTGTAGCCCAGGCCGGTGCTGGATTCTTCCATTCGGTGATGATGATGGTCGTTGTTCTTATCCACGATTCGGACCACCTTGCCCATGCCCGTATCGGCCAGGGCGCCCTGGACGATTTCGATGTATTCTTCCCCTTTGGTACCGGGATTCAGACTCATTTTACGGATATCGACCAGGCAGGAAAAACCCTGTTTGAGTTCGGACGTGTGATGGGTCAGATCCGCCAGAATGGGTTTGATATCATCGGGACTGAGATCTTCGAGGGTGATGAAAAGCCTGTTTTTCAGGGCATCCGATTCGACCTTGAACATAAATTCTCCTTACGTGAAATAGTGAAAGCACCTATATCGAAAACATACTGTGATTACGGGATCTTTAAAATCAAACTGTCAGGCGCGTATTATAGAAGAGGGTTCTCGGCGTGTCAATGGAAAGAAGGCGGGGGGGCAGGGCAATCGCATGTCCTGTTCGTTCATGTGCAGGTTCACGTTCATGAGCACGAGCAGGGCAGGCATAGACCGGCTCGACCGTCTCATCCCGCCGGTTGAACCGTCCGACGGTTGGGTTCACGTGTTGCCTTTCGGCATCGTGAACGTAACCGTGAACGGCATGATCCGTCCCGCGGGAAGAGGCCCATGCGTTTTAAAGATCATACATGCGATGGCCCCGGGCGGGGGTGGGCAGGGTTTCGAAGGCGGAGTCGAATAACCCGGGAGTCGATAAAAAGAAATGAGACATGCGTTCGCCCGGGAAGGTGCAAGGGATCGCCCCGGGGTGTCCGGGTTCTTTTTTTGAAAAATGTTTCGGCCTTTTTTATATCCCTGCTTGACATCCACGAACTAATAAAATAAAAACTTTCTCATTAATAATCCTGTCGTGAGGAGTAGGATTGTTAAGACGCGAAACAGTGGTCCCATCCCTGAAATATGTTTGTTGCAATACGTTATCGATAACGTTTCCGCCATATTGAATTATGATGAACTCGTAAAAAGTCATCAAATGACGGCAAAGAAAAACGTTCGAGCTTACGGCGTCGCGAATCCCGAGGAATGAGGCGTACTAAGGGTACGCCGCAGTGACGAGGGATGACGCGCAACGCTTAAAATCGAACGTTTTACGAAGCCGTCAATTATCACATTACTGTTGGTAAGGAGTGAACCCTGATGAGTTCAAGAAACAAAGCCTTATTGTTATCCGGTATGTTTTCTCTTTTTGCTGTTCTTTCACTGACCGCCGTCACGGCCGAGACCGGCACGAAGGCGCCTGCAGGCAAACAGCGGCCGCCGGTTTCGTTTACCCACGAAACCCATATGGGCGACTTTGCCTGTCTGGATTGCCATCACCGTTACGAAAACGGGGAGAATGTCCTCGATGAGGGCGATCTGATGGATGTCGAACCGGATGAAATCATCATGCTCAACATGCCTTCCTCTGAGGAGCCGAGAGATAATCAGTGTGCGTCCTGCCATAACGGCGATAAGAAAATTACAAAACTTTCAAGCCGTGACGCGCTCCATCGTCAATGTATCGGCTGCCACGAGGAGATGGCCCAGGGGCCCGTGCTCTGTGGTGAATGTCATGTCCGCTCGAAACAGGTATCTGCTGAAGAATAATACAGGAGGACAACGTGGTAAAAGCAAAGAGAAAACCCATTGAGGAAATCAAGCAGTCCATCGCCGATTACGATAAGGTTCTCACAGTCGGTTGCGGGGGATGTGTGTCGGTCTGTCTCGCAGGCGGCCAGCGTGAGGTGAACGCCCTGAATGCCGAATTGAAGCTTAAGTGTAAGAATGACGCCAGGCCCAAAACGTTCGGAAGCTATACGGTGGAACGCCAGTGCAACAACCAGTTCCTTGCCGAGCTTGACGACAAAATCAAGGATTACGGGTGCATTCTGTCCATGGCCTGCGGGGCGGGGGTCCAGCTTCTGGCCGAGAGGTTCCCGGCCGTTCCCGTGATGCCCGCGGTGAATACCATCGCCATCGGCGTCGATCGCGAAATCGGCATGTACGAAGAAAAGTGCCGGGCCTGCGGCGAATGCGTTCTGGCCTATACCGGCGGCATCTGTCCGGTGACCCGGTGCGCCAAAGGGCTGTTCAACGGTCCCTGCGGCGGGACCAATCGCGGGAAATGCGAAATCAGCCAGGACATTCCCTGTGCCTGGCTGGATATCTTCGAGCGCCTGAAGGCCCAGAACAGGCTCGATGACATCATGAAAATCCAGCCTCCCATGCAGTGGCAGAATCAGGTTCAGCGGACCATCGTCCAGCAACCTTACGAAAGGCGGTATTACAAATAAACGACTTTCGTTTCGCTCAGGCATTCTCAGGCATTGAAGGCTCGATAACAAAAAATAAGATAAACGCATAGAAAGAAGACATATATGGAACTCTCAACGCTCTTTTCCGGACCCGGACTGTATGATTTCATTCGCGGTCCTTTGGTCTGGATTTCATTTATCGTATTTTTTCTGGGATTGATCTATCAGGTGTTCAGCCTGGTCTCCATGACCGAAAAGAAAGATCATGCCGTATACAACCCCAGGCCGAGAAAGAAGATAGCCCCCTTTTCCACGGCTGAATTTCTGATGAAGGTCAAGCTGTCGATTGCCGGTGTCAATCCGGTGATGCTGATCGTCACCACCGTGTTTCACATCTGTCTGATCACGGCGCCTCTTTTCCTCCTGGCGCACAACCTTCTCTTGAAAGACGCCATCGGCGTGAGCCTGTTTTCGTTTTCGGAATCCTTTACCGATGTTCTGACCATCATTCTGATGGCCTGCGGTCTTTTTTTTCTTTATCGCCGATTGTTTGTCGCCCGGGTCCGGGCCATCACCACCTTCTATGACTATGTGATCCTGTTTCTGGCCGTCGCTCCGTTTGTGACGGGATACCTTGCCTATCATCAGGTGTTTCCGGATCACTATCGGCTGGTGGTCGCCCTTCATATTCTGTCCGGTGAGTTGATGCTGATGGCCGTTCCTTTTACAAAATTCATCCATATGGTTTTCTTTTTCGTCTTTCGCTTCACCGTTGAAAGCGAATACTGTCTGGGGAAAGGGAACCGGACCTGGTAAGGGGTCGGCAGGCACGATTTTTTCAATCATACGGGAGACTCTCATGTTTAAGAAAAATACGGCGGGTGTGGATACGGCACGTGTCAGGGAAAGACTGGAAAAGCACAGGAAAAAAATGAAACTGTCCCTGAAGGCCTGTGCCCATTGTACCTTGTGCGCGGAAAGCTGCTTTTTGTATATGGCCCGGGACAAAGACCCCAAATACACACCTTCATACAAATTTATCAATTCCATCGGTATCTTGTATAAAACCAACGGGAATGTGGATAAGGTCACCCTGGGCGAAATAAGGGACAATGTCTGGGAACGATGTGCCCTGTGCACACGCTGCTACTGCCCCCTGGGCATCGATATCCCTGAAATGATCGCCCTGGCGCGCAGCATTTGCCGGGAGCAGGGCGTTTATCCCCAGTACGATCGGGAATAATGGCTGTTGAATGGTTCGTTCCGGCGAGCTCATTTGAACGTTGATCCGTTTTAATAGATACTCACATTATTCAAACGAAGGAAAGTATCGATATGAAAGCTGGAAGCAATCTTGAAAAAATCTTGACGGCGGGACATTTTGCATTCACCGGAGAACTTGGGCCACCCCGTGGCACCAGCGTGGAACATGTCAAGGAAAAGGCTCAGCATCTGATCGGAAATGTGGACATGGTCAATATTACCGACAACCAGACCGCCATGGTCCGCATGTCCAGCTGGGCGGCCTCCCTTCTGGTCAAGCAGCTCGGCCTTGAGCCCAACTATCAGATGGTCTGCCGGGACCGGAACCGTCTGGCCATGCAGGCGGATATCCTCGGTGCTTACGCCCACGGCTTGCGGAACATGCTGTGCCTGACCGGCGATCATCAGCAGTTCGGTGACCATCCCAACGCGAAAGGGGTTTTTGATATTGATTCCATCCAGTTGATTTCGATGGTTAAACAGATGCGTGACGAAGGGAAGTTTCTCAGCGGTGAAGAGATTCAGGAACCGCCCAAATTTTTTATCGGCGCCGCCGCAAACCCCTTTGCCGATCCCTTTGAATGGCGGATTCATCGTCTGGCCAAAAAGGTCGAGGCCGGCTGCGACTTCATCCAGACCCAGTGCGTCTACAACATGAAGAAAATGCGGGAATGGATCAAGATGGCCAACGATATGGGCCTGACCGAGAAGACGTATATCCTGGCCGGCATCACCCCCATGAAGAGCATCGGTATGGCCAAGTACATGAAAAGCAAGGTGCCCGGTATCGAGGTCCCCGATGAAATCATCAAGCGTCTTGAAGGGGTCGATAAAAAGAAAGTCGCCGATGAGGGCATTGCCATCGCCTGTGAACAGATTGAGGAATTCAAGGAGATGAAGGGCGTTGCCGGTATTCATCTGATGGCCATCGAATGGGAACACAAGGTGCCCGAGATCGCCGAACGCGCCAAAATGCTGCCCCGCCCTGTTGTCGATTGAAGGCCGTTGCCGGTCTGAAACCGTCAACGATGTCGTCGTGACGTCGAATGCAATCGGGAACATGAGAAAAGCCGCCGATCATGATCGTCATGATCGGCGGCTTTTTTTGACGGCTTCGAAAAACGTCCGATATCTGCGTTACGCGTCATCCTTCGTCACTGCGGCGTACCCTAAGTACGCCTCATTCCTTACGGATTCGCAAGCCTTGATCTCGAACGTTTTACGAAGCCGTCTGAACGCGTCTTTTTATGAGACCGTCTTTTTTGGGTCTGACACCTTTTGGAGATCGTGCCATGCGTTCGGAAAAAGAAAAGGATCTGCTGCTCAAGGCCGTGGACGGCTATAAGCGACGGTTGATTATCGTGTCGGACAGTTACAGGATTTTAGCTTCCAACTACGACGCGGAAACCGACTGTGAAAACAGTGTGGTCGGCCGTTTCTGCTACGAGTTTATCTACAACTGTCCGGAGCCCTGTTCCAACTGCATCGCCCTGAAAACCATCCGGTCCAATGCGCCGATGTTCCGGACGGATTACTCGGGCTTCCCCGCCGGGAAAAAGGAACGCTGCCGGTTTTCCTATCCCGTGATGGACGGCGACATCGTGACCTCCGCCGTGGTCATGGATTATGAAGAGCCGGGTATCCGTGAGATGGAGGATCAGCTCAAACGGTCCAACGCCTTTTTGCATAATCTGATCAACAGCGCCGTCGACGGTGTTATCGCCGCGGACATGAACGGAAAAATCATCATTTTCAACGAGGCGGCGGCGGAAATCACCGGGCACAGCGTGGATGAGGCCATCGCGAACCTTCATATCCGCAATACCTATCCGCCGGGGGTGGCCGAAGAGGTCATGGGGCATCTTCGAAGCGACGAATTCGGGGGACGGGGAAAGCTCAAAGGGTTCCGGGCCGACGGCATGACCAAAGACGGGCAGGTGATTCCCATCAGTCTGAATGCCGCCATCGTGTACGAGGGGGAGAGGGAGGTGGCCACCATCGGGTTTTTCCATGACCTGAGGGAGTATCTGGACATGCAGGCCAAGCTGAAGAAAACCCAGATCCAGCTGCTTCAGGCGGAGAAGATGTCGTCTTTGGGCAAATTGGCCGCCGGTGTGGCCCACCAGTTGAACAATCCCCTGGGGGGCATTATTCTTTTCGCCAAACTGATTCTTGAGGAGTACGATCTCAACGAGGCGGTCCGGGACGATGTGAACCGCATTCTTAGGGACGCCCAGCGCTGCAGCGACACGGTCAAGGAGCTTCTCGAATTTGCCCGCCAGACCCGGCGGGAGCTTGCCCCCCTGGATGTCAATAAATCCATTTCAAGGACCCTGTTTCTGCTTGAAAGCCAGACCTTGTTTCACAACATCGTCATCGAGTGCCGATATGACGCGAGTCTTCCCCTGGTGCCTGCCGACGGCCAGCAGCTGAACCATGTGTTCATGAATCTGATATTAAACGCCGCCGATGCCATGGACGGAACGGGGCGACTGATCGTCACCACGGGTCGGGTGCCCGGTGAGGACAAGGTGTTTATTGAAATTCAGGATACGGGCTGCGGCATTCCCGAGCATATCCTGCCCCATATTTTCGAGCCGTTTTTCACCACCAAGGAGGAAGGCCGGGGCACCGGGCTGGGGCTCTCCATGGTATACGGGATTATCGAGAGCCATGGGGGGCGCATTGCTGCTGAAAGTACACCGGGCCAAGGCACCCGGTTCCGTATCGAATTACCCTGCCAGGCAAACGGAGGTTGACGCTGTGCTGACTCATCATGAACAGACCGTCATTCTGGTGATCGATGACGAAAAGGATCTGAGGGACGGATGTGAGAGAATTATCCGGCGGATGAACTGCAAGGTGCTGACGGCGGCCACGGGGGAAGAGGGGCTGAACCTGTACCGTGAACACCGTCCGTCCATCGTCCTGACGGATCTGAAGATGCCGGGGATTGACGGCATGGAGGTGCTCAGGCTTCTTCAGGACATGGATGAGGACTGTCTGGTGATCGTCATCACCGGTTTTGCCACCATCGATACCGCCATCGAATCCATGAAGCAGGGGGCCTACGATTTTATCGCCAAGCCCTTCGAACCGGATCAGCTGCGCATCGTGGTGGGCCGGGCCATGGAAAAGCTCAGGCTCCGGCGGCAGGCACGGATCCTCGAACTCGAACGCCTGAAAAACCTGGCTGACCTTGAGACTGAAAAGAGCCGGACTCACGCCATTATCGAGTCTCTGCCCAACGGCATCGTGGTGACCAGCGCCCTGGGAAATGTGGTGCTGATGAACCCGGATTTTCGCAGGCATTTCAATATCGCCCCGGACCGCAAGGTCGGTGATCCGGTGGACGATTACATCGATGATCCGGGCCTGTGCGCCCTGATTCATGAAATATCACGGGGAAAGCATGTGGGCGCAGAACGGGTGCCGACCTATGAACTGACCCTGCCCAGCGAGGTGTATCTGCTGGCCCGGGGGCAGTCCGTTCTGGCCGAGGATCAGGAATGCATCGGAGCGGTGATGATTTTTACCAACATCACCGATCTCAAGAATTTCGACCAGCTGAAATCGGAGTTTGTGGCCAAGGTGTCCCATGAGCTCCGGTCGCCCCTCACCACCATTCATGAGCAACTGGCCGCGGTCATCGGCGACATGCCCGGACCGGATGACGACGAGAACAAATCCCTCCTGATCCGTGCCAGGGAAAAGACCCGGGGTCTGATTTCCTTTATCGGAAATCTTCTGGACCTGGCCCGCATCGAGGCGGGGAACGATTACAACAATCCCAAAGAGGTCCAGGTGACCGACGTCCTGGACGCCGTGGCGGATTTTTTGAAAAGCCGGGCCGAGAGCAAACAGCAGTGCCTGACCCTTGTCCATGAAACGCCGGATCTGCCCCGGGTGGTGGCCGATCCTCTGGCCCTTGAGAGTATTTTCGGAAATCTGATCACCAACGCCATTAAATACACCCAGAAGGAGGGAACGATCGAGATCCGTTCCGGCCTTTCGGGGGACGGCATCCGGGTGACCGTGACAGACAACGGGTTCGGTATGGACGAACATCAGCAGAAAATGATTTTCGAGAAGTTCTACCGGGTTAAAAACGAAAAAACCCGTCACATCGTGGGGACGGGCCTCGGGCTGTCCATCGTCAAGGGACTGGTCGATGCGCTGAACGGAGAAATCACGGTGAAAAGCGAGCCCGACAAGGGCAGCACTTTCACGGTCCGGCTGCCCCGGATCCGGTCCTGATCAGGTTCCGGTTTCAGGGACGGGCGGCGGCGGATCGGCCACAGCCGGGGCAGGGGGGGTGTTGCCTTCTTTTAGCGGCGCATTCTCCGATTCCTTGACCATTTCGCCGATGGATTCAAGCACCGCTTCCCAGGATCGCCCCGTATCGGTAGACACCAGGAAGGACTGGACTTTCTGGACTCCGGTGACTTTTTTGGCGTGCTCGACGGCGGCCAGGATCGCTTCCTTCGACCCCAGGACGCCCAGCAGCACGACCTGACATTGCACGGTTTTCACCGTGACGTTGGTGGCGAAGATTTTTTTGTCCGCCGCAAGACGGGCGGTGGTTTCATAGGCCATCTCGAGGTTGAGGGCCGGGTTGCAGTCTTCCCCCTCGCCTTTTTTCAGAAGGTAGGGAACCGCCGGCTTGCCGGTGACCTCCCAGGCGATATCCATGATCCGCTGGGCTTCATCCAGCGTCTCGCACTGACCCACCACAAAGGGATAGCCGAAATAGCACACGGCGGTCACATCCAGAATCCGCGTCACATCATCCTCGACCAGCCGGGCCGTCAAGAGGGTGGTGAGCTTCTTGTCGTTCAAGATATGCCGCAGGGGCCGTTCGTCGACACTGGTCTTGTAGATGGTTTTTACGGTGTTCTTGATTGCCGACTTCACGGTGCATCCCGCAGTCGGCAGGGACAAAAGAACCAGAAGGACCCATACGGTGGAAAATCGCCATGATTTCATTGTTCGTTCCCGGAATACAGTGTCTGTTTCGGTTTGACCATGAATGTCGACACTATACACCGATCACAACGAAAAGACAATCCGATATCCCGATGAAAGAAGCCAATGGATGGTTGAGACGGATCGGGCATTGTGCTATAACCGTTTTGCCTTGCGGGAAGGGGAAACACCGAGTGATGGTTGACGGCCTGAGCCCGCCGTGCGCCGGGCGGGTGTGTTTCGGCAGCATCGGAGCAGCATCCCGCGTTTGACTAATGCCACAGCCGACAGAATCGTGCCATGACCCCTTTCACCCCTGTGAAATTCGGGAAGTACCTGCTGCTGGACAAAATCGCCACCGGCGGGATGGCTGAACTGTTTCTCGCCAAGCAGACCGGGGCCGAAGGGTTCGAGAAATTCATCGCCATCAAGAAAATTCTGCATCATCTGAACACCGAAGACAAACTGGTCGGATCATTCATCGAGGAAGCCAAACTCGCGGCCAACCTTCACCATCCGAATATCGTGCAGATTTATGATTTCGGCGCCATGAACGAGACGTATTTCATCGCCATGGAATACCTGTTCGGCAAGGATCTCCGGTTCACCCTCAAGCGGTCCCTGGAACGGGGCATGCCCATCAGTCTGGACCATGCCCTGTACATCGTCACCCAACTGCTGGCCGGTCTGGAATACGCCCACACCTTTCAAAGCTACGGCGGTGAAGTCCTGAGGCTCATCCACCGGGATATCGGCCCCCAGAACATCATCATCACCTATGACGGCCAGGTGAAAATCATCGATTTCGGAATCGCCAAGGCCGCCAATCAGGATACCAACACCCAGGTCGGCACCATCAAGGGCAAGGTGTCCTACATGTCTCCCGAACAGGCCGGCGGCGAGGTGATCGATCACCGGTCGGATATTTTTTCCGCGGGTATCGTGATGTACGAGCTGGTCACGTCCAGGAAGATGTACGAGGGGGATACCTTCCAGATCCTGGCCAAGGCCCGGGAACGGATCTTCCAGCCCGCCTCCGTCGCGGCACCCGGTCTTCCCGATGCCGTTTACCGTATTCTCGACAAGGCCCTTGAAAAGGACCCGGCATCCCGATACCAGACCGCCGAGGACATGGGCCGGGACATCGAAACCTTCATGCTCGAAAAGGCCATGCGGGTCAGCCAGAAAGATCTGTCGCAATACATGAAAACCCTGTTCCAGGGGGAGAGTGATGAAAGCGACATCCGGAAGACACTGACCGGAGAATCGGTCAAACAGGATGATGACGAGGAACGGACCCTGGTCACCCGGGAGACCGAACCCACGGTCAACGAATCGTCGAGAATCAACCGGCCGGTTCCGAAGCTCCGGCTGTTTTGGTTTGTCACGGCCTTTGCCGCCGTGCTCACCTTTTACGTCTTTTCCCGGACGGACCGGGGCAGGCTCTGGATCGACCGGGTCATGGAGCCGGTGATCGCTGCCGGCATCGTTCCCGACATCCGCCGGGACCACGAGCGCATCGCGGCCGGTCGAACCGCCGTTGACGAAGGCCGGTATGCCGAGGCCATCCGTCTGTTCGAAGACATTCTTGCGGCGGATGCGGGGGCGTTGAATCTGGTGGCCGAGGCCTATTCCCGTGCCCTGACCGCCCAGGGGGAAGCCTTCTTTGACACCGACCCCCAGAAGGCCCGGGCCTACCTCGAGGTCTCCTACGGACTCAATCCGGCCAACGGCACCACCTCTTTTCTTCTGGGCAAGAGCCACACCCTGCGAAACGAAAACCGCAAGGCCCTGGAGTACTATGAAAAGGCCGCCGCCGCCGATCCTTTGAACGCGGACATCTATTTCAACATGGGGTACAACTACGCCGTCCTCGATGATTACGGCAAGGCCAAGGAGATGTACACCCGGGTGATCGACCTGGCGCCGCCCTTTGTCGATCAGGCCTATTTCAATCTGGGGCTGATCCAGGAAAAGACCGGGCGGAGAAAGGAGGCCGTGGAAAACATGAAAAAGGCCCTTTCGGTCAACCCCGGTAACCGCAATGCCGCCCGGTTTCTGGAAAATCTCAAACGTTCGCGAAATAATTGACTTGAATCTCGGCTCTTCTGGTGTATATTCTTACCACATTCGGCGACGCCTGCCGGCATGGTATGTTCACACGGACCCCGGATTACTGGATCATGAAAAAAGCTGGACTGCTGCAATTGATCATCGTCGTGTTCTGTTCCCTCGTCCTTGGCTCCTGTCTGTTTTCAGGAGGGGAAAAACGATGGAAACCGGTCAAGCCGGCCCGCCAGGCCTTTGTCCATCAGGTGACCTGGTCCGATGAAACCATGCCCGTCATCGCACGCTGGTATACGGGAAAATCCGAAAATGACGCCTTGCTGATCAAGGCCAACCCCACGGTCAACCCGGACCGTCTGGTTCCGGGCACACGGGTGTTTATCCCAAAGGAACTGCTGAAAACACGCAAGGCCTTGCCCAGGACGGCCGTGGCGGAGTTTATGAAAAAACCCGTTTTGAAAAAGAAACCCGCGCCTTCGAAACCGGCCCCCGTGGAACCCGCCCCCGCCCCCGTCGATGAGTTCGAATTGTTCGGACCGCGTTGAGCACCTTCGGGTCAAAGCGGGCAGACAATCTGAAGACAGGACCGCCCATGACGCCCCAAAAAACATACCTTGTTCCGTTGCTGTGTCTGATCGCATGCCTTGCCGCCGCGCCCGCAGCCCGAGCCGTTCGGGGCCCGCGTACCCCCATGAGCCAGGACCGGGTCAATGCCGCTCTTTCTCCCGGGCGGGTGATCGAACATGCCCATCTCAAGGGACTGACCCTCAGTGACCGGGTCGTCGCCCGCATGAGCCTGAACAATACGACCCTTGACAAGGTCAGCCTTGACCGAACCCACTTGCAGGACCTGATGGTCATCGATTCCGATCTGGTCGGCTGCGCCATGCGACGCATGAACCTCAACGGCGCCAAATGTTTCGACACCCGTTTCGAAAAAACCGATCTATCGCGATCCACCCTGAATTACGCGGTTTTCAGCGGCGGGGAACTGACGGTGTGCGATCTGTCGGGCGGGGTGCTCAAGGGGGTCCTGATCAAAGGCACGCGGCTCAGGGGCGTCAACCTTTCCGGAGCGGATCTGAGCTGTTCGGTGATCTATTCCGACTTCGATCAGGTGTCGTTCAACCATGCCGATCTCCACGGCGCGCACATCTACAACACCTCTGTTTTGTCGTCGGATTTTTCAAGGGCCAATCTCAGCGGGGCCAAGCTGGAGAAAGTGTCGGTGGTCTACCGGAAGGATATGACCTCACGGTTCAAGGATGTCAACCTGAGCTACGCCTACCTCAAGCAGGTGGAGATGACGGCGGCGGACCTGACCGGCGGTTTTTTGCGGGGCATGACGGCGGATAATTGCGATTTTTCATTTTCCATCATGAACAACGCCCGCATGAACGATATGGTTTTTCTGAAAAGTTCCCTGAAAGAGACCGATCTCAGGTACGCCGAAATCACTCATGCCTATCTGCGGGACACGACGATCAGCGGGGCCAATCTTGCCGGGGCGGACCTTGGGTTTTCAGATCTTACAGCCGCCGTTCTCGATCAGGCCATTCTCACGGAAACGGTGTTCGACCAGGCCGTGCTGGCCCGATCCTCCATGGAAAAGGTCGACGCCGTGGGCGCTTCGTTCCGTCAGGCCGACCTGACCGGATGCAATCTCAGCGGGGCTGTGCTCGACCGCACCAATCTGGAACAGGCACGGGTTTCGGGCATCATCCTCAATGATGCCACCCTCACGCGGCTTTCGCTCAAAGAAGCGGCTCTTTCCGGTGTTCAGATGAAAAATGCCGTGCTCACCCGGGTTCAGCTGTCCGGGGCCGACCTGTCCGGAGCCAATCTCGCGGGCTGTCGGATCACCGCGTCGGATCTTAAACAGACCTCCCTGTCGGCCGTCAATGCGAAAGGCGCAATCATCGAGGGCGTCGACCTGACGGGCGCCAACCTTCAGACGGCGGACCTGAAAGGCGTCTCGTTTGTCCGGGTCGATCTGACCGACGCGAATTTCAGGGGCGCCACACTCAAGGGCGCGGTTTTCAAAAAATGCACCATGACCCGGGCCGATTTCACCGGCGCCGATGTGAAAGGTGCGGACCTGACAGGCGCGAATATCGACAGCGTCCGGGGTCTGGACCGAGCGGTGAATGTGGGTAAGGCCCGCGGGCTCTGATACGGTCGGATCGCAGCTGATCGTCTTCCCCGTGAAATCGAATACCGGCTTCCAATCCGCCGTGTGGATACCCTGCCGTTTTCCGTGTCTGATGCCGCGATCGTCAATCTGTCGGCCGTTATATCAATTTTTCATTGCATGATCATCGTCTTTCTGGTTTAATAGCGCTCATATTCGATCGCTTGCAAAACCCTTGCAGCTACCTTGCGTCCTTGAGTGACGCCACATCATGACCTTATTCATATCATCCGGCCGGATCAGCACATCACGGCCGCTATGACGGCGAAACGACGTATCTTCGTCCTTTTTCAACGGTCGCATTGGATCGTCGTGCGGCATCCGTAAGACGTCCCGGCATCCCATCTTATGAACTCCGACGACCCGGACCCGGTCTCTCCATGGTGGTGCCCCCCTGACATGAACATGATCCCGGCCGGCGGTCGTCATCCATACCCTCTGGCCCATGGGTCGCTGTTCGCCGTGAGTCGGCGTTATCCGATGACCAGGTGATTCGCCTCTATTGTTCCCTTTGTTCGTACAAGCGTGAAAACGCAATTATATCAATTAATTAAAAATCAAACAAAGGGGGCTTTCATGCAGCAGAAACAACCGAGTACCTTGGTGGACCTTCTCGTATCCCGATCACAGACCCACAGGGACACCCTGATTTACACGTTTTTATCGCCGAATTGCGAAACGGACATGAGCTACGGCCGGCTGCACGATGCGGCGCGGCGCGTTGCCGGTTATCTCGCGGAACGGTATCGCTGCGGGGATCGCGTGATCCTGGCCCTTGCGCCGGGAAAGGATTTTGTCGTCTGTTTTTTCGGATGTCTGTATGCGGGGCTGGTTCCCGTGCCGCTGTATCCTCCGGTTTCCCCGGCCCACATCGATAAAATCGCCCATGTCATGAACGATGCCGCGCCGTCGGCCATGATCAGTTCAAAGGACCTGACGGATATCGGTCGTTCCCTGGGCTGGGACGGAGGCGGCCTGACCGTTCATACCGTCGAATTGTTTGATGACGTCTGCCCGGACGACTGGACGTCTCCGTTGCGACGTGCGGATGACATCGCCTTTCTTCAGTATACCTCGGGTTCCACCCATCATCCCAAGGGCGTCATGGTCACCCACGGCAGCATCATGGCCAACGAACAGCTGATCCGAACCGGGTTTTCCCAGACCCCGGATACGGTGGGTGTGGGCTGGCTGCCCCTGTACCACGACATGGGACTGATCGGCAACGTGCTCCAGCCCTGTTTCACGGGTTATCGCATGGTCCTGATGTCGCCGCTGGACTTTATGGCCGATCCCCTGATCTGGCTTGAAACCGTTTCACGGTTCCGGGCCGGCATCAGCGGCGGCCCCAATTTCGCCTTCGATCTGTGTGTGCGACGATATGACGAAAATCGCTGCCGGTCTCTGGATCTATCGTCCTGGGACCTGGCGTTTACCGGGGCCGAACCGGTCCGGGCCGATACCATCGACCGGTTTACGGCCCTCTATGGGCGCCACGGTTTTTCGTCCCGGGCCTTTACCCCCTGCTACGGACTGGCCGAGAACACGCTGATGGCCGTCTGTGTGTCCAAACACGATCTGCCGAAACGGATTCACGTTGATTCGGCGGCCTATCAGGAAGGCCGCATCGAACCTGCAACCGCCCCATCGGAGGGGGTTTTGACCCTCATCGGCAACGGTGCCTGTCCCCCGGGTCAGGAGCTTCGTATTGTGGAGCCTGAAACCCGTATCGTTCTTCCCGAGGGCCGGGTCGGCGAAATCTGGCTGCGGGGGCCCAGCGCCGCCTGTGGGTACTGGAACCGGGAGGGCCTGAGCCGCGAAACCTTTGAGGCCCAAACCGCATCGGGGGAGGGCCCCTTTCTGCGGACCGGGGATCTTGGCTTTGTCCATGACGGGGAAATGTTCATCGCCGGACGCATCAAGGACCTGATCATCATCAGAGGGAAAAACCATTATCCCCAGGATATCGAGCTTTCGGTGGAAAACGCCGACCCGGGCATCCGGCCCGGCCGGACGACGGCCTTTACGATCGATGAGGCGCTTTGCATTCTGGCCGAATTCACCGGGACGAACGACGATGCCCCCACTGTGATTCGCCGCGTCGTCCGCGCGGTTAAAAAAGACCATGAGCTTTCGGTGTCCCGGGTGCTTCTGGTCGCGCCCCGGAGTCTTCCGGTGACCACCAGCGGCAAGATCCGCCGCCGTGAGGCTCGGAAACGGTTCGAAAACGGCGAGCTTCCGGTCATTGACTCCTTCACGGCCCCGGTCCGTCCGAAGGCGGGTGGCCGGGCGATGGGGAAAAGCCTGCGTCCGGGGATCGAAACCCTCCGGTCGATGATCGCCCGTGTGGCGGGCCTTGAGCCCCGGGACATCGACCCCGATCTTCCTTTCGGGCACTTCGGCCTGAGTTCATCCGAGGCCGTGGCCCTGTCCGCAGAGCTCGAAGACCTGTTCGCCGTTTCCTGTCCGCCCACGGTGTTTTACGATTATCCCACCGTTCGTCGGCTGGCCGACTATCTGACCGGCGGCGGTGAGATGCCGGCGGTCCCAAGCGGCCGCGCGGAACCTTCCGGGGATATCGCCGTTGTGGGCATGGCCTGCCGTTTCCCCGGAGCGGCTGATCCCTCCTCCTTCTGGGACAACCTCGCCGACGGCCGGGAACATCTCAGTGATTTCCCGGAAGATGTCCGGGCCGGGCTCCTTTCCCGCAGCCGGGGCGGGTTTGCCCGGCGGGGAGGGTTTCTCGCCGGCATCGACGCCTTTGACGCGGGGTTTTTCCATATCCCGCCCAGGGAGGCCATGATGATGGATCCCCAGCAGCGTCTGTTTGTCGAAACCGTCTGGCATTGCCTGGAACATGGGGGCTACGCGCCCGGCAGCCTGAGCGGGCGATCCGTGGGGATTTTCGTCGGGGCCTCGTCCTTCGATTACGGCTATGTGCTCGGCGAGGCGGGCATCCTCCCCGAGGCCTACACCGCCACCGGCCTGGCCCACAGCATGATCGCCAACCGGGTATCCTTTCTTCTCGATGTCCACGGCCCCAGTGAAACCGTGGACACCGCCTGCTCCAGTTCGCTGGTGGCCGTTCACCGGGCCGTATCCGCCCTGTCCCGGGGCGAATGCGAGACGGCTGTGGCCGGCGGGGTCAATGTGCTGATGTCTCCGGACGGGTTCACGGCCCTGGGCCGGTCGGGTTTTTTGAGCCGCCGGGGCCGTTGCCGGGCCTTTGACAGCGGCGCCGACGGCTATGTGCGCGGCGAGGGCTGCGGCGCGGTGCTGCTCAAGCCCCTTGAGCGGGCACTGGC
This sequence comes from Desulfatiferula olefinivorans, assembly GCF_054657895.1. Classification (NCBI taxonomy): domain Bacteria; kingdom Pseudomonadati; phylum Thermodesulfobacteriota; class Desulfobacteria; order Desulfobacterales; family Desulfobacteraceae; genus Desulfatiferula; species Desulfatiferula olefinivorans. Next base: position 72,421 of record NZ_BAAHXV010000003.1, read on the forward strand.
CGACGGGGATTACATTCACGCGGTGATCCGGGGGTCGGCCGTCAGTCACGGCGGCCGCAGTGAATCGCTGACCGCACCCCAGGCGGCGTCCCAGGCCCGTCTGATCGCATCGGCCCTTGAAAACGCGGGAATCGGGTTTGACACCCTGGGCTATGTGGAGACCCACGGTACCGGTACGGTGCTGGGTGATCCCATTGAAATCAACGGCTTGTTGACGGCAAACCGGATGATGGGGCAGACAAAAGAGGCGGGGACCTGCGTCCTGGGATCGGTGAAAAGCAACATCGGCCATTTGGAGGCGGCGGCGGGAATCGCGGGTCTGATCAAAACGGTGGAGGCCGTCAGACGCGGGGTGATTCCGGCCTCCCTTCATATCGAAACCGTCAACCCCCTGATCGATCTTTCCGGGAGCCCCTTCGACCTGGCCCGCGAGACGAGGCCCTGGCCCGAGATCACGGATGAAAACGGCCGGCCCTGTCCCCGTCGCGCCGGGATCAGCTCCTTCGGATTCGGGGGGACCTATGCCCACCTGGTCGTCGAATCGTATGATCAAACGGTTCCGGACGACCCGGGGGGAGACGCCCTGTTCGTGTTTTCCTCCCGGAGCAGGGAGGGGCTGAGCGCCCTGGTCGATCGGTATCTTGACTTCCTGTCCCGATCCGATGTGCGGCAGGAATATGAAGGCCGCCTGGCCGACATGGCCTTTACCCTGGCCCGGGGACGGGATCACCACAAGGTCCGTCTGGCCCTGACGGCAGGCGACATGGACACGTTGATCCGAAAGCTGTCGTCCTACCTGAGATCGGGGGATGCCTCTGCCGACGTGTATGTCGGTGTCTGTGACGCCTCTGATACGGAGACGCCCGAACCGTCATCGGACCTGAACCGACTGGCGGCCCGGTGGGTCTGCGGCGCTGAGCCGGACTGGGACCGCATGTTCGGAGACCGGCCCGGACACAGATGCCCGCTTCCTGGGTATGTGTTCGAAAAAACGTCGTTTTTTGCGTGGTCTCCGCCCGAGGCGTTATCGGAAGGAGGCGCGGTTTCGACTTTTTTGTCTGCCCCGACGGTTTCATTGTCCATCGAGGCCATCGAGCTTTTTCTGACGGAGGAAGCGGCAGCGCTGACAGGCGGACCCATCGACAGTCAGACTCTGTTCAGTGATGCCGGCCTTGATTCCATGGCGCTGATCAGCCTTCTTGGCCGTCTTGAAACCCTGACCGGCCGGGACATCCCCTCGTCGGCGATCCAGTCGTGCAGCACCATCAAAGCCTTGGCCCGGTTCGTGGTCGAAGGCGGGGAGGGGGAGCCGGAGCCTGCCGCGGACCTGATCGCCGACACCGAACTCGACGATTTTCTGTTCGACCGGAATACGCCTCCGGCGGCCCGTCGCAATGCCCATATCCTGCTGACGGGGGCCACGGGGTATCTGGGCGCCCATCTCCTTACCGAACTGCTGGACAGGACAACGGCCGTCATCTGGTGTCTGGTCCGTGCCGAATCCGATGCAAAGGGATGGGACCGGATTCAGGAGGCCGCCCGTCGATTTGGAATCGACAGGGATCTTCCGTCGGACCGGGTTCGCGCCGTGCCGGGGGACCTTGGGGACTGGCTTCTGGGCCTGGATCGCAAGACCTTCGATGATCTGGGAGAAAAAATCGACACCATCTGGCACTGCGGGGCCACGGTGGACTGGATGAAATCCTATGACGCCCTGCGCCGGATCAACGTGGAAGGCACGCGGACCATCATTCACCTGGCCGCTCACAAAACCGTCAAGCATCTCCATTTCATCTCCTCTCTGGCCGTTCTGCCCCTGGTCCCCGGGCAGACACACTGGGACGAGCGTCCGGTCAGCGATCCTGCGGGGATTCTCACCGGTTACGGTCAGAGCAAATGGGTGGCCGAACAACTGTGCCTCAAGGCCGGAGACTGGGGCATTCCCGTGTCGGTGTACCGGTTCGATTACGTGGCCGGGAAGCCCGGATCGGGGGTGATGAAGGACAGCGATTTCATCGCCCGCCTGATCACGGGCTGCATCCGGATGGGATCCATGCCCCTTGAGGAAACCAACTTCGATATCATTGCCGTGGATTATCTGTGTACCATGATGGCGGCCATCGCCGGTCTCGACAGGGAACCCGGAGGCGTCATTTATCACCTGCTCAACCGGAAACCCTTTTCCACCTCGGATTTCGCCGCCCTGATCCGGAAAAGGGGGTACCGGCTTGAGCGTCTGCCCTTTGAGCACTGGAAAAAGCTGACCCGGAAAAATCCGGAAAACGAGCTGTATCCGCTGTTCCCGTTTATCGATCGTTTCGACCGGGATTCCTTTGAGGCCTATGCCGCGTGGACCGTGGACAACACACGGACCATGACCGCTCTTTTGAAGGCCGATCCCCTTCTGATCGAACGCATCCCCTCAGCCGGTGAGGTTCTGGAATCGGTGATGGACTTTTTGATCGACAGCGGTCGCCTTCGCCGGGGGGTTCACGGTCCCATGGCCGATATTCACCGGGCCTACTGGGAACGTCACTTGGCCGATGTTCCGGTTCATATCGCCCTGCCCGCCCGGCCTGCCCACCGGCGACGGGCAGGCGTCAATCCGGCCTTCTGTTCCCTTCCACTCGACGATCAAAGCCGGACGATCCCGGATGACGCGGCCCGCGCCCAGGGACTTGACCCGGTGATCCCGGTACTGGCCCAGGTGTGTGTGCTGCTGTCCCGCTACGGTGGTCAGGACGATCTTTTGGTGGCCGTATGGCAGGACGGGGACGGTCCCTTTTTCGTCCGAAGTCGATGCACGTCGACAATCCCGGCGGGTGCCCTGGCCGTGGATCTGGCGTATCGGCTCGATCAGGCGAGGGTTCACCGGGATATGGGCCGGGATCGTGTGGAGGCCCTGCTGGGCATCGGAGCAGGCGAGCCGTATCCCGTCCAGGTGGCCTTTAACGCCGCGGATCTCACGGTGACGGATCCGGACAGGCTGAGTCTCTGCTTCGACTTCAGGCGGGAGCCGTCGGGTCTTTCCGGTCGTATCGTCTACAACGAGGGCCTGTTTGATTCCGAGACCGTCGGCCGGATGGCGGGTCACCTGAACCGCCTGGTCCAGAGTCTGGCAGACGGCTGGGATTGCCCCCTGTCACGGCTTCCCATGCTCGCTGAGGAGGAGGTGAGATACCTGACCCGCGGTGTCAACCAAACCGCCATGACCTATCCGGCAGACCGCTGCGTGCACCAGCTGTTCCGGGCCGCGGCCCGGCGCTCACCGGATGCAACGGCCCTGATCTGCGACCATCGGACCATGAGCTATGCCCAGCTGGACCGTCGGTCCGATGAACTGTCGGTCTACCTTCACGACCGGGGCCTGGGAGCGGGCCATGTGGTGGGTCTGTGTGTGGAGCGAACCGAAGACATGATGACGGCCGTGCTGGGGGTCCTGAAAGCCGGAGCGGCCTATCTGCCTCTGGATCCCGAGTATCCCGCCGATCGTCTGGCTCATATGGTCGAGGATTCAGGCGCCCGGTGGATCATCGCAAGTCGTTCGCATGCGGCTTTTCTGCCGGACAACGGGGGGAGGCGCATCGTGATCGAGGACGAGGCTGCGGCCATCGGCGCCGTCGGCGTCCGGCCGGATTTCAGGCAGGCCGTGGATGCCCTGGACCGTTTGTCCGATCCTGACGCGGCGGCCTACATCATCTACACCTCGGGAAGTACCGGTACACCCAAAGGGGTCCGGGCCCTGAACCGGGGTCTGACCCACCTGGTGTTTGCCATGAACGTCCACCTGGGCCTGACGGAAGAGGACACCATGCTCGGGTTGACGCGCCTGAGTTTCGATATGGTCAAGCCCGAGCTTTTCCTGCCCCTTTCAACGGGAGGAACGCTTCATCTGGTCGACCGGGACCTGGCCCGGGACGGGTTCAGGCTCCGGGAATGCCTGGAGCGTCACCCCATTACCCTGATGCAGGCCACACCGTCATCCTGGCGCATGCTGATCTATGCGGGATGGCAGGGTTCTCCCGACCTGACCGTGATCACCGGCGGGGAGGCTCTGTCCGAGGATCTGGCCGACATGCTCATCCCCCGATGCCGGCGACTTTTGAATTTCTACGGTCCCACCGAAACCACGGTCTGGTCCACCGTGGCCCGCATCGACGACGGATCGGATGTTCATATCGGCCGTCCCCTGGGCAATACCCGGATCTACGTGCTCGACCGGGACATGAATCCCGTGCCTGAGGGGGTTGAAGGCGAACTGTTCATCGGCGGCGACGGTGTCGCCGGAGGCTACCACAACCGGCCGGAGCTGACCCTGCAACGGTTCCTGCCTGATCCCTTTTCCACCGAAACGGGCAGGATGTACCGCACCGGTGATCGGGTTCGGCTCCGACCGGACGGCAATCTGGAGTATCTGGGGCGCATCGATCATCAGGTAAAGATCCGGGGGTATCGCATCGAACTCGGCGAAATCGAGCAGGCTATAAGGGATCAGGCCTCGGTCGCCCAGGCTCTGGTCCAGGCGCGCGTCGACGGATCGGGGGATAAAACCCTGGTGGCCTATCTGGTCGCAGAGGCCGGGCAAACGCCTCCGGACAAAGCGGCGATTCAGGAATCTCTGGGACGGCGACTGCCGCCCTGGATGGTGCCGTCCCATATGGTTTTTCTCGAAACCTTTCCCGTGAACGCCAACGGAAAGATCGATACGTCCCGTCTGCCGGACGTTACGGTCCCCGTGACCGGCGGGGAACGGACACGGCCGGAAGGACCCATTGAAACCCGTCTTCTGGCTTTGTGGCGGCAGGTGCTGAATGTTCCGGAGCTTGGCGTGACCGACGACTTCTCGGACTCCGGGGGGGATTCCCTCAAGGCCGTGCGTCTTCTGGTGTCGGTCAACGAGGCCTTCGGCATCGCTCTGACGGTGCGGGAACTTTTCGAGAATCTGACGGTGCGCGCCCTGGCTCTCACCGTGAGCCGGCTGCTCCGGGGCGACACGGCGAACGACGATGACACCGCCCGCACGATGCGGGAGGATGCGTCCTTGAACACCGTCTTCGTTGACGGCAGCCTGGTGCGCATCGATCCGGAAAGCCCCTTTAAAAATGTCCTGCTGACCGGAGCCACCGGTTTTCTGGGGGCGTATATTCTGAGGGATTTGCTGGAAAAGACCGATGCCCTGGTGTTCTGTCTGGTCCGTTCCCCCAACGGAGTCGACGCCTTTGACCGGCTCCGTTCCAACCTCCGTCGTTTCGGAATCTGGAAAGAGGCCTACACCCCGCGCATCATGCCCCTGTGCGGTGATCTGGCCGAGCCCTTGATGGGGCTCGACCCGGAAACCTACAACGACCTGGCCTGTCTGATCGACCGGGTCGTTCACAACGGTGCCATGGTCAACTTTTCGTATTCCTATGACCTCCTCAAACGGGCCAACGTGACCGGAACCCGCCATGTGCTGGAGTTTACGGCATGCAGGCAGCTCAAGTTCCTGTACTACGTGGCGACCATCGGTGTGTTCGAAACCCTTACGCCCCTGTCCCCGGAAGCGGTGGATGACGATCACCCCCTTCCGGAACCGGAACGGCTGTATTACGGGTATGCCCGGAGCAAGTGGGTGGCGGAAAAACTCGTCACAGCCTGTCGGGACCAGGGCCTGTCCGTGACGATTTTCAGGCCCGGGCCGATCTACGGAAGCAGCGATGGCGGATCGCTGAACACCGACGATTTTTTCTGCCGGATGATAAGGGCCTGCGTAAGCCTGGGCGCGGTCCCCGAACTCGATGTCCGTCTGGACGGCATCCCCGTGGATCAGGTGAGCCGAGCCCTGGTGTCGCTGTCCCTTGATTCGTCGATGTCGGGCCGGACGATCAATCTGGTTCATCCCCGGCCCGTGCCTGCGGGCGAACTGACGGATTACCTGCGATCCTACGGATACGACGTCAGGGTTCTGCCCGTCCCGGCCTGGCTCGACATGATCCGTCAAGCCGTCGAAGACGACGGAAATCTGTTGCCCTTCCTGCCTCTGGTGTCGGATATCGTCCCCGGAACAGGCGGGCGGACTTTTTTCGAAATGCAGACCGCACAAAGGCAGGTCTACGGCTGCCGGACGCTTCTCGCCGATCTGCCGCCGTCGCTTATCGGGGCCCGGGCGCTGACCCGGGAACTTTTCCATGATTGCCTGGATTACCTGAACGCGGTGGGATTCCTGGAGGCTGTTCCCGCCGGTGAAGAAAGGTGAGGCTCAGTCCTCAAGCGGTAAGCGGCCCCGGATCAGCTCGAGTTTGCGGCTCCGGGGCCATTTTTTGATCCGGTATTCGGCCCGTGACGCCGAGGCCCGGTCCGGAAAGGGATGGGAAAACAAAAGGATTACGGGCCTGCGGCTACGGGTGTATCGGGAGGCCCGACCTTCGTTGTGCTCGCCGATGCGACGGTTAAGATCGACGGTGATGCCCGTGTACAGGCTCCGGTCGGAACACTCAATGATATAGAGATACCAGCTTGGATTCATGCTCACGGTTTATAGCAGATTGATTTTTTCTTTTCAAAAGGCTATTGAAAGGCAGCGTATTCCCCACAATGACCGGAAAAGGAGATCTTTATGAATACCGCCGCCGTTATCCCGTTTGTCTGGCCGGAACTCAACACCACCGTTTCCGTGGTGGCCCTGGTTCTGGTCCTTGTGATTATCGCCTTCAGCGCCTTCAGCGGAGCCCGGGCCAACATCCTGAGAATCGCCTTTTCCGTGCTTTTGTCCTCCGCCATCGGCTGGTGCGCCATGCCCCTTCTTGTCGCGGGCGCATCGGCCGTGCATCTCCTGGACACCCGCCTCGGGCCGATGATCACGGTGTCGGTCATGATGCTCCTGGTCGCCCTGACCGCGGTCTGCATCTATGAAATCATCACCGTCACTTTCTCCGACGTGGGCCGCGCCTCCCGGGAATAACGGTCGCGATGACCGAGGCCCTTTACGATTTCACCTCCGCTCTTTCTCCTGCATCAGGGTTGCGGCTTTTGCGATGTAGGCCATTTCGATGTTTTCCTTCCATTCGACCCGGGTGATGTCCCAGGCCTCGCATTCGTCGGGGTCGGCGTCGCGGTGAAAGGCGGATTTGAGCGTGCGCAGGCTGTGTCGGTCGAAGCAGTGGGCGGCGAAGGAACTGTCCCGGAGGAAACTCGAGGGCAGGGCGTCGGGCTGGCTGTGGATCAGCTCTTTGAGTTCGTTGGCGTTTCGGGCGTACATGGGGCTCCTTACGAGGTGCTCAGGCCTTGAGACCCGAGGTAGTCTTTGACGGCGGCGCTGGTGTAGGTGAACACCCGGGCTCCGGTGATGGTGACGAAGGGGTCGTCGGCCTTGCATGCGGCGGCGAAGGCCGGGCCGATGGCCGAGGCCGGGTCGTCGGATTTCACGGCCCGGTCCAGCGAGGCCACGTAATGGTCCAGGCGCTGCCGGAGCAGCTGGAAGTAGTCGATGCTCTGTCCGATCATCAGGCCCGTGACGTTTGAGATGTCCTTGGAGAAATCCCGGATCAGGCCCCAGAAGGTTTCGGCGGCGACGGTCTTGTCCGGGTGGTCGGTCATGAAGGCCGACAGGCTCCAGCCCACCGAGACGATCTTGAGCAGCTGCAGCTCGTAGTCCACCGTGACCGTGTTGATCTCCCGGTCCCGGGGCAGGGCGGCCACCAGGGCGTTGATATCCTCCCGGTCCACGGCGTATTCGGCCAGATTGCGGCAGACGGCGGAAAGGCCGCTTTCCCCACCGGTTTCAGATTCCATGATCGTGTCCTCCTTTTGTTTTTCCATCACAGGGCCCGGGCCGTGATCACGGCGCGAACCGGAGCCGGGTAGCCCTCCACGGTTTTTTTGGGGTCATCGGGGTCGAGAAAGTCCTCCAGGGATTCGGTCTTGATCCATGGCGTTTTCCGCTGTTCGACGGACGTGGTTTTCGAGACGTCCACCACACGGATATCCCCGAAGCGCGCACGTTTCAGCCAGGATTCGAGACAGCTGACCGAGGGAATGAAAAACACGTTGCGCATCTTGGCATACCGGTCCTCGGGGAACAGGGCCACGGGAGCCCCGGTTTCGATGATCAGGGTTTCAAGAACCAGTTGTCCGCCGGACCTCATGTTGCCGTGGATATCAAGCAGGCTGTCCACGGGGGATTTCCGATGGTAGATGATGCCCATGAAGAACACGGTGTCGAAACAGGCGTCGAAGGCCGGAAGGTCTTCGAGACCGGCGGGCAGGTAGTACAAACGATCCGACCGGACGTATTTCTGAAGGGCCTTGAACTGATAGTAAAAAAGGATCTGGGGATCGATGCCCAGAATCATCTCGGGCGCCTGGTCCAGCATACGGAACATGTAATAGCCCGAACTGCAGCCGATATCCAGAACACGGCGCCCCGAAAGGGGCTCCAGGGCGTCTTTGAGCCGGTTCCACTTGATGTAGGAGGCCCATTCGCTGTCCACCCGGATGCCGAACAGATCAAAGGGGCCCTTGCGCCAGGGGCTCATGGCCATCAGGATGTCGGCCATCCGGCTTCGTATTGCCGCATCGGCGTCTTCCGGCCTGCCGATGCGGACCCAGTCATCGGAAAGACGGCACATGGAAGGATGAATGTCCGGAAGGGATTCGTAGAGGCCCCGCCATTTTTTTTCGTTGCCGTAATCAAGGGACAGCCGGGCGCCAAGACGGCCGACGAGCGATTCAAGGGCGGGTCGGCAGTGGTTGAGTTTCAGTCGGTCAAGATGGTCGAGCAGGTGTTCCATGGGCCTCTATTTGATACAGATGAACGAGGTGAAGTTGAACCATTTCTGCCAGATGTCCATGCGGCTGAAACCGGCGCTTGAAAAACGCGTCAGGTGGGCGCCGACCGTTTCTGGAATCAGGACGTTTTCCAGGGCGTCGCGTTTCTGACTGATTTCCAGGTTGGAATAGCCGTTTTCCTTTTTGAACCGCCAGTAGTAATCCTGGAACAGGTTGGTCAGCGTCTCGTCGTCGTGGACGGTTTTTTCCGTGACCAGAAGAAGGCCCGAAGGGATGAGGGCCCGATACACCGATTGGATCAGACCGTCCCGCTGATCCATGGGCAGGAACTGGAGGGTCAGGTTGATGACCACCACCGAGGCGTTGTCAAGGCGGATGTCCGTGATGTCCGCAAGGGTCAGGTGAATGCAGTCGCCCATGGGGCGGTTGGCAAGCCGCGTCGCGTAGGTGTCCAGCATGGGCTTCGAGTTGTCCACGGCCACCATGTGAAAGGGCTTTTTCCCCATGATGTCGAGAAACCTCAGGCCGAAATTCCCGTTGGAGCAGCCCAGGTCGTAGACCGTGGTGCCGGGCCGGTAGAACTGTTCGGCAAGCTGGGCCTTCCGGATCAGGGCCTCGTGATACAGGGGCACGGACCGGTGAATCATGTCGTCGAACACCCCCACCACGTTTTCGTTGAATTCAAAGGGCGGGACCCGGTCGTGCTTGCGGGAATAAATGGTGTCTTTGCTCATAAAACCATGGCCTCGTGTCTGCGTTCAATCTTTCGGAAATTGCCGTATCTGTTTTGTACGGGACATCCAAAACAGGTATTGATTTGAGGCAAGATATGTCTTAAAACTCAGTTTCATGTCAAGCATAAAGGTTTCAGAACAAACAGATAAGAGGGATTATGGGCAGAATCTGGTTTCCGTTTTATGACACGGTGAGCTTCGAGGACATCAAAAGCTTTATTGAAGTCAATATGCTGAAACATCTGGATATCCGCATTGCGGCCATGGAGGATGACGCCTTTGTCGCCACCATGCCGGTGGACCACAGGACCCGGCAGCCCCTGGGGCTTCTCCACGGCGGGGCCTCCTGCGTGCTCGCCGAATCGCTGGGCAGTATCGCGTCGTATCTGTGCATCGATCCGGACCGTTACGATGTGGTGGGGCTGGAGATCAACGCCAACCATATCCGCAGCGTCCGGACGGGGCGGGTCACGGGCACCTGCACTCCCGTTCACATCGGACGGTCCAGCCATATCTGGGATATCCGTATCCGGGATGAAGAAAACCGGCTGGTCTGTGTCAGCCGGATGACCAATGCAATCCTTGACAAGGAGAAAGGATCATGTCCGACAATGTCAGAGCCCGAGTGATCATCAAGGGGTGGGTCCAGGGCGTGGCTTTCAGGTACAACACCAAAGCGGCGGCCTGTGAACGCCAGGTCACAGGCTGGGTGAGGAACAAGGCGGACGGCAGTGTGGAAGCCGTGTTCGAGGGCGGCAGGGAGCAGGTGGAAGCCATTGTCGCCTGGTGCAAAAAAGGGCCGAGAATGGCGGTGGTCAAAGACGTCGAGGTCTCCTGGGAGCCCTTTGCCGGGGACTTGAAGGAGTTTGACATTCGATTCTGAGACAAAGGCTGAGATTATTCTCAAACGCCGGCGGCCGACCCTGTTTCGGGGTCGGCCGCCGTTGTTTCAGAAGGAGGGAATCGTCATTCGCTCAGGAAAAACCGATCAGTGAACCGCGATGCTCTTGGGTTTCTTTTCCTCGGGTTTGGGAATTTCGACCTTCAGCACGCCGTCCTTGAACTCGGCCTTGATCTTGTCGGTTTCGATCGTGGAGGGCAGGGTGAATTCCCTCCGGAACATGCCGTAAGACCGTTCACGGCGATAGTAGTTCTCCTTTTTGACCTCGTCGTCGGTTTTCCTCTCGCCTGCAATGGACAGGATGTTGCCTTCGACGTTGATGGAGATGTCCTCCTTTTTCAGGCCCGGAAGATCGGCTTTGATCACGGTGGCGTTGTCGGTGTCGAAGATATCGACCACCGGGTTCCATGCGCCGCCGAAGCCCTTGAATTCATCCAGGGCGGTTTCAGGGAAAAAATCTTCGAACAGACGGTTGATCCTGTTCTGAAGTACCGGCATTTCACGTAAGGGGTTCCATCGTACAAGTGACATAACCTTATCCTCCTGTGCTTGGGTTATCGTTATGATTGAATTCTTTCTTGTTTGACAATAAATTAGTCACTATATTAATGGTGTCAAATAAAAAATATGATTTTTTTATATCATTACTAAATAATGCAAGTTCCTATAAAGTAATGATGCAGGGAGGGTGAAGCCGATGAACGATCACGATTATTCCGAAGAAGAGAATATTGCTATTCCCGAGGCGTCTTTTGCGGATCTTCTGGGCAAGCAGTCGGTCCGGGCCACGTTTCGCCTGTCCGAGCGGGCCATCGAGGCCATCAGCCTGGTGGCCGGGCATCTGGGCATCAAGAAAAAGAGTCTGTTCGATCATCTGATCGAGGATTCCAAAGCGCTTCACACCATTGCGCGCACCCTGTCCTCCGGCAAGCGCCAAGAGTTCCCTCGGATCCAGAAAACCTTCGTTCTCAGCCGGAGAACCCTGACGGCCCTCGAACAGATATCGAGAACCTTCGACACGCCCCGGGATGCCCTGGTTGAATATTCGATCCAGCGCCTGGACGCCGTCATCCGGATCGAGCGCGAGAAGCATGAACAGCGCAAACATCTGGTCGGTGAGCTGGAGCAGCACCTGGCCCTGTCTCAATCCCTTCTGGACAGAGCCAGGGAACGGCTGGGCGACGACGATGCGGTCTGCCTGATTCTTGAAAAACATCTGGCCGCAGGGATGCAGGCCCACCGGGATATGGAAACCCTGCTCGAAAAAGGCAGGATGCTTGAAGACTTCTGAGGCCGCAGGAAGGGTGATTGTGTTTCGATGGTCTGGTAAAACGCAGATATCGGGCGTTTCAGGACGTCGTCATTTGGCCTTGTCCATGGCCTTGATCTCCTCCATGGCTTTTTTGGCGCATTCGGGGCAATAGCTCGATGAGATGCCGAGTTTGGTGTTTTTCCACAGGTACTGTTCGATGGTCAGCCACTCTCCGGTGCCCGGCTCCTTGCCGGTGTCGTCCTGGAACTTCCGGCAGACACAGCAGGTGGTCAGAATCCCCTCGTAGGCCTTGATCTTCCGTTTCATTTCGAATTTTTCAAGACATCGCTCGATGCGGAAAAACAGTTCATCGGGATCGCAGGGTTTGAGCAGGTAATCGTCGGCATCCAGGCGCAGGGCGTCCACGGCCGAGGAGAGGTTGCCGTATCCGGTGAGGATGATAGCCACGCATTCGGGATACAGGGATTTGCACTGTTTGAGAACCTGAATGCCGTTCATGTCCGGCATGTTCAGGTCTGTAATGATCAGGTGGAAGGCTTCCCGGGCCAGGATGTCAAAGGCGTCGCGCCCTCCCGCGGCACAGGAGACCGTGTAGCCGACGGCTTCCAGGGCCTTGGCGAACACGGTGAGAATCGTTTTGTCGTCATCCACCAGCAGGATGCGGTATTTATCCATAAACGCTCCGGTCCTTTCAGGCTGCGGGGACGGGCAGGGTGATGATGATCTCGGCACCGCCGTCGACCAGGTTGGTCGCCCGGATGTCACCGTTGTATTCCTTGACCAGTCCTTTGCAGATTGCCAGTCCGATGCCCATACCCTTGTCCTTGCGCTGGGTGACGAACAGGTCGAAGATGCTTGTCAGATTGTCTTCGCTGATCCCCGGGCCGGTATCGGAAATGGCGATGGTGATGATCCCCTTGTCATAGCGTGTCCGGATGTTGATCGTTCCGGCCACGGGCATCCGCTGGTCCATGTCGATGTCGTTGATATCGATGTCGGCATGTTCCGAAACGGCGTCGATGGAATTGTTGATCAGGTTGAGAAAGATCTGGGAGAAATGCTGGAACGCCACGTGGATGACAGGCAGGCCGGGATCGAAGTCCAGATTGACCCTGATCAGGTTTTTGGACAGATTGACCCGCAGGAGGTTGACCGTGGTTTCGATGATGTCGTTCATGTTGCAGGGCATCTTCACGGCCAGGGACGGCCGGTTGAGGTCCTGGAAAGAGTTGATGCGGTTCCGGACCGTGGCGAACACCTCCTTCATCATCTTCAGGTCGTCGAGCAGGTTAAGGTCGTGGCTGTACTTGGATTCCATGGTCTGGAGCAGCATGATCATCGATTGAAGAGGCGAATTGATTTCATGGGCGATGGAGGCGGCAAGCTGGCCGGTGGCCGCCAGTCGTTCCGATCGGATCAGCTGGTTTTCCAGGCGTGACTTTTCGTATTCGTGTTTGTTCAGACTGTTTTTCATCCGATTGAAGGCGTCGGCGGTCACCTGGATTTCCGTGTAGACCGACTGGGTGTTGTAGTGGGTCAGCATATCGAATTTTTCCACGGCCCGGGCTTCTTTTTCCAGGTTTCCGATGGGCCGGATAATGGTCCGGGAGAGCAGCAGGGCCAGGATGGTGGCCAGGATGGAGATGCCCACGGTGATCAGGATGTTGAGCCGCCGGTTTTCCTTGATGGCGCCCAGATAGTCGTCCTCGGGGATGAACACGCCGATGATCCAGGGCCACTGGTCGTCGGTGAAGGGGCTGAACATGGCGTGGTAGGCGGCTCCCTGGTACGTGAATTTGACGAACTGGGGCCCTTCGGCTTTGAGACGTTTGTCGTCGGCATAGGACCAGTTTGCGGCCAGGAAGGCTTTCTGGGTGCGTTCGTCGCTGATCTGGTCGATTTTGACTAGGCTGGTGTCGTCCTTGACGATTTTTTCAAGATCGGGGAAGGCCACCACATCGCCGTTGTTGTTGAACATAAAGGCCATGCCGTGTTTGCCGATCTTCAGTTTGCCGATGAAGATCGACAGCTGGTCGATGTCGATGTCCACGCCCACGATGCCCTTGAGCACGCCCTCCGGCGTTTTGGCCGGTCCGGCGATGGTGATGCCGGGTTTTCGGGAGGTGAAGAAGATATAGGGATCGGTCCAGACGATGCCGTCTTCGCGGGATGCTTTTTTGTACCAGGGGCGGGTGCGGGGATCATAGGTGTCCGCAGGGTCGATTTCGCGTCCGATTTCCTTGAGGTTCCGGTCGCGCCAGATCAGTTCGACCCGGCGGCCTTCCGCACCGTTCAGGATGATTTTGGTCCGAAATCCGTCGGGGCTCTTGATGTTGGACCGGTTGACATAGAAAAAGTCGCCGTTGGGGGTGCCGTAGTAGATACCGGCAAAGTGGGGATACAGCGCCAGCTGGTCGAAAAAATAACGTTCCAGGTGATCGAGGGAAGCCAGGTCGCTGCGGACCACGTTGTTGGATATCAGCCGCTTGGTCAGGTGGGTGGCGCCCTGGGCCAGGGCCAGGTGGTTGTGGGACTGTTCCATGGTCAGGTCGGTGATGTTGGCCATGATGCTCTTAGCGTGGTTCAGGAGAACTTTTTCGGACGACAGATAGGATGAGCTTGTGATAATCAGTTGGGTTCCCCAGATCAGGCTTAGAAAACCCGCGATAAGCGCCCAGCGTATGGATAATTTCATGTGTGTCTGTTTCCCTGAGAGGTCCGCCCCGGCCCCTGTTATTGGTCATGCCCGCGTTGTGCGGTACGGTTTGAAGCCAACTTGTACAAAGTATGATGCGGTTTGTCAAGAATCTTAAGGTCTTATAACAAGCTGAATCTTTTCTCTGTACACGGGAGCGGAATTTTAGTAGATTGCCCGATTCAAAAATATGAAAGGGTAGACCAAAGGATGTTAAAGGGAAATACGAAAATCTGCTCGAGATGTGGAGAGGAAAAGCCCGTGACGGATTTTTACAGCCAGAAGGGCGGACGATCCGGCTTGAGGGCCGCGTGCAAGTCATGTTTCATCAAAGCCAATTCCGAATACCGGTCCAAACGGAAAAGCGGCGTCCGGCTCGGGTCCAAGGATTACTTCCTGGAATTGAAACGGCGCAAGGAAGCGGCGGCGGAGAAAAACGCCTGACCGCCCCCTTTCGCTTTTTATCATGAATTAAAGCAGTTCCACGCCGATCTTGGCCAGTTCGGAGCGGACCGAGGTCTTGAATTTGATCGACGCCACAATCTCCTGGCCCTGAAGCCTGCCTGAGGCATAGGCCAGCCCGCTCGAGATTTTGTCGAGCCGTCGCCTCCGGTCGATCTGGTCCAGGTCCCCGGTAAAAATGATTTTTGATCCTTCACCCGCCCGGGTGATGATGGTTTTGATCTGGTGGGGTGTCAGGTTTTGCGCCTCATCGATGATCAGCAGGCATTTCCAGAAGGTCGTGCCGCGGATGTAGTCCAGGGGCTCGATTTCAATTTTCTTTTCGGCGATCATTTTTTCGATCAGTTCCTTGTTTTTCGGATCGATTTCCTTCAATACCGACAGATTCTGCCAGATGGGCCGCAGCCACGGCCCCATTTTTTCCCGGATATCCCCGGGCAGAAATCCCATGTTGTCCATGTCCTCCAGGTGAACCATGGGCCGGCTGACCAGAATCTGCCGGTACCGGCTGCGAACGGCCATGGCCGCCGCAAGGGCAAGGAGGGTCTTGCCCGTTCCGGCGCCCCCTTCGAGAAAGATCAGGCTGATGGCCGGATTGGTCAGCAGGTACAAGGCGATGTGCTGGGGCCAGTTGACGACGGGGGAGTTGACCTCCGGGCCGGAATAGGGCCGGATGCCGAAGGCCTGTATGTTTTTGTTCACGATCTGGAAATACCCGTTGTGGCGCACCGCCACGAAATGCTCACCTTCGCTGTCTCGCTCGTCAGGGCGCTTCATGTCCCCGGTCCATGTGCTGACGCAGACTACGCCGCTGTTCAGCGGAATATCGCCGTGGGCTTTCTCGTCATAGGCAAAGGTGAAATTCTGGGTGTTGATGATGTCGGGAGGAACCACGATGCGGGGCAGAACCTCCTCATTGTTACGCTCGGCCTGGTTCCGGTAATAATCTTCCGCCTCGACGTTCAGCTCCCGGGCCTTGATACGCATCATGCTGTCTTTGGACACGATGGCGACTTTTTTGAATTTTTCCTTGAGGGCCACGGCGGTGGAAAGAATATGGTGATCGTTGGTTTTTGGATCGAGAAACGGCGATTCGTCCCATGTGATACGCTGGGCGATCATCAGGTTCGGATGATGGCCCTGCCGGAGTTCCTCGATGTTCCGGATGGCTTCCCGCGCGTCGAATCCGATGTCCGGACGCCCTTTCAGGCCGTCGAGTTCCTCCAGGACCTTCCAGGGAATGCAGGCCGTGACGCCTTTCTGCATCAGATAATTCAGGCAGGAGGGATCATGAACAAGGGTGCTGGTGTCAACCACTTTGATGCTGGTATTTTTCATAAGACTCCTTGGTTCGGGTTGAAGGCATGAAAACCGCTGGTCAGCGCTGATCGAGATGATTCCATAATATATGAAAACCGGGGGAATAGAAAGCGCTAAGAACTGCGAAAAACCGCTTTGACGGCTATTTTTTCGGATCTTGACGGGAATGCGGCCGGGACTTATTGTCAGACCATGACACTGGTACCCGCCGGAAAAACCCTTTCCGGCCCGATGCATCCATGGAAAAGGAGATCGTCATGCCCATTTATGAATATCAATGTGAGGCCTGCGGCCATACCTTCGACGCCCTGATCCTTTCGTCCCGCGATCCTGAGCCGACCTGCCCGCGCTGCAACCACGCCGGGGTCAAAAAGCTGATGTCGGCGGGCAACATCCTTGGCAAACGCCCGTCGTCCGGAGCATCGCCCGGCCTGACGACCGGCGGGTGCGCCCCGTCGGGAGGCTGAGGGATTTGACCCGAATCCCTGGACGGGATTCATCCCCTGCCGTCCCGGTTTCGGCCGCGTCGGTCTAACGTGCGTTTAACCGTTTGCTCATCATTGCGTCACACAGATCACGGCATAGTCCCTGAAGCTATGACTCGGGGCGTGCCGACACAAAAAAAAGGTGTGCGTGCCCCGGTTTCGTTGTCTGAAAAAACCGGTGGGCCATGGTACATCGTCTGAAAGGGATGCTGTGTGAGATCACGGGTGACGCCCGGGGCGTCGCCCGCGGAATCGCCGTGGGTGTTTTTGTGGGACTCACCCCTTTTTTCGGTCTTCATGTGCTGATGTCTCTGGCCCTGGTCCGTCTGATCCGGGGCCGTTTCACGGCGGCCCTCATCGGCATCCAGATCACCAACGTGTTCACCGCCCCCTTTGTCTATGCCCTGACCTTCAAAGTTGGTTCGCTGTTTTATGGAAAAGGCATCCGCTTTGACGTTTCCCATATGTTTTCCATGGACACCGTGCGGGATGTGACCGTCATTTTGTCGATCGGAGGACTGGTGATCGGCCTTCCGACGGCCCTGATCGTTTATCGATGCGTCATGATGATGTTTCGGTCGGCACAGGGCCATGTGGGCGGCTGACGAAACGGCGGGTCATCCCGCCTGGGCGATGGGAGCCTGGGTCTCGGGGGGCCGGGCGTAGAGGGACCAGGTTTTAAGGAAGGCTTCCTCGAAGGATCGGCTTTCCATGTATTCCCGGGCGGCACGGCCCATGGCGCGGACGCTCTCCGGATCACGGGCGAGACGCTCCATGGCCCGGCACAGATTCCGGCTGTCTCCGGCCCGGACGATCAACCCGGTTCTCCCGTCCACCATGTTTTCCATGGGGCCGCCCTCGTCGGTGACGATGACGGGCAGGCCCGAAGCCTGGGCTTCGAGCACCACGTTGCCGAAGGTGTCGGTGGCGCTGGGAAACACGAAGATGTCGCAGGAGGCGTACATCCGCTTGAGGGCCTCACCCGAAAGGGCGCCGGTGAATCGTACGGGAAGCCCTTCCATGTTGGTTTTCATCTCGGACAGGTAGGGGCCGTCTCCGACGACGACCAGCGACAGGCCCTTTTGTGACCTGCAAAGGCGGGCGAAGGCCTCTTCGAGTACAGGCAGGTTCTTTTCACGGGAGACCCGGCCCACATAGAGGAACCGCAAGGGCGATTCGCCGTGACGGCCCCCCTCGTCCATGGGCTCGCGCTTGCCCGGGTGGAACCCCGTGATGTCGATGCCCCGGGGATAGATGCGGATTTTGTCGGGGGAAAGGCCCCTTACGGTCAATTCGTCTTTGGTGCTTTTCGAGGGCACGTAGATCAGGTCGAGCTGGTCGTAATACCAGAGGATGTATTTCCAGGCCATGCCCTCGATCATGCTGTCGCCGGTCAGGATGTGTGCGAACTGGGGAATCTGGGTGTGATAGGTCCCGGACACGGGAATGTTGAGGATCTTGCCGATGGCAAGGGCCGCAAGACCCATGGGGCCCGGCGTTGAGCTGTGGATCTGGGTGAATCCCTTGTCGTAACAGTGATGCAGCATATCGAGAAAGGGCGGGAAATAAAGGGTCTGAAGCGGATATTCCGGCAGGGCGTAGGCCCCGATGGGTGCAACGTTCCGGACATGATCGCAGGACGAATCACCGCCGGGTCCGCAGGTGAAAAGCGTGAGCTTCTTGTTGTTCTTGCGTGCCATGTCAACATGCTGACGCAGGGTGATGGCCACGCCGTTGACATCGCTGTAGGTGTCGGTGAAATGGGCCAGGTTCAGGACGGATTCGTCCTGATCGAGGGTTTCGGGGGCAAAGGCCCCAAGGACCTCGCGGCTGAACGAGCGGTCCCGGGTGAACTGGGAATAGGCCACGAAGTAGGGCGCCAGAAGGCTGTAAAAGCCTCCGGCCGAGCCGATGGTGTGGAAGAGGCTGAACAGGTTGGCGCCGGACAGGGAATCGAGAAGGTGGTTGCCCATATGCAGCATCACCCGATTTGAAATGCGATCGACAAAGTCGAACCATTTTTTCTCCCGAAGGGCTTCGGTTCCCGGTGCCCCGCCTTTGCTGTCTGCGGCCAGAAATTCCGGCGTGTCATTGAACAGGGCCAGGGTCTCACGACGGAGCAGCTCGGTCAGGGATTCGGAGACCGGATTGGTCACGCCGGTTTTTTTACGGGCTTTCCACAGGCGGGAGATTTTTCCGAGAAGAAGGGAGTCTTCTTCGCTTTCCATGCGCAGCGAATGGTCGAGAAAGCGAAGAAGAACATCCTTACCGTCATAACGGGTCAGGCCCGCCTTGTTCAGGTAGAACTGGTAGGCGATGCCGTACAGATTATGGGCCATGGTAAGGGGGGTGGCTTCCTGGGAGATGACGGTGACCGTGCTTGAGGCGGCCGTTTCAAACGCGGTCTTGCGATTGTCCGAGGCGGAGAAGATCGTGTGGGTCCGGGCGATGTTGAGGGAACTGTGATCGTCGGACCCGCCGAACAGCACCCGCTCGGACGTAATGGGGCAGGGCGGGGTGATGCGGTGTTTTTCGGCAAGCGAGGCGAGTCGTGAAGGGGTGAGACGCCCTATCACCTGCCGAAGAACCAGGTTTTCCCGCTGATTCCGGGAACCGTTGATTTCAAAAAAACGAAACAGAACCAGCAGCTTTTCCACGTGGTCGAGGGTCAGCCGGTCATTGACGGCGTAAAGGGGGTGGGCCAGGATGTGGAAAATGTTCTGCCCGTTCAGATAACGGGTCAGGTCGAAGATATTTTGCCGGGCCTTTCCGATGTCCTCGTGCTGGGCCTCGGTGATGTCAAGGGCAAGGACATGGACCTTGCAGGGATCGTCGGGGAAATAGGTGGTCACTTCCTCACTGACAAAGGCGTTTGGAAGATGGGCGATGGAAAGGGCTCCGTCGATGCAGTTGTGGTCGGTGATGGTGAAATGGGTCATCCCCTTTTTCCGGGCGATGCGGTACATCGCCGACGGTTCGGTGAAGCTTTCCGGACATCCGATTTTCTTCAGAATCCACTGGGACGGTCTCATGGAAAACTTGGAATGAACGTGCAGGTCGATTTTCATGGCGTCTCCTTGTGATGGTTGCCGTATATATCGAAATCAATCTAACCGTTTTTTGTTTGGGGAGGGTGTGATTTGGGATAGAAAATCGTGAGAATGAAGGCGGTCCGACCATAGCGACCGTCACAGCCCAATATAAATTATATGATTGAATTTATATTGAAATAATTAAATTTTGCAATAAATCTGTTTGCCACGCGTCCTTTCGGGTATGCGGCCACCCGATGCCTGCGGAGTCTTTTACGACGCCATCATAATTTGAACTGGGACAGCTGGTCGTTGAGATCGTCTGAAATGGCCAGAAGATCCCGTGCACCTGTTTCGATCTGGGAACTGCTGCCAGCCATGTCGTCCATCTGGGCCATCATCCGAGCCATCTGGTCGGAGATGCCCTCGGACGTATCGGAACTCTTTCCGACCCGTGTATTGACATCGGAGACACTTCCCGACGCCTGGCTGATGTTTTTTGCGATTTCCCGGGTGGTCAGGGACTGCTCTTCAACCGCTTCTGCAATGGCGGTGACAATCTCGTTGACCGAATGGACAACGGTGGAGATCGCTTCCATATCGTGGATGGTTTCATCGGTGGCGGATTGAATGCCCTCGACCCTCATTTTGATCTCACGGGTCGCCTCCGATGTCTGCCGGGCAAGCTCCTTGATTTCATTGGCCACGACGGAAAAGCCTTTTCCCGCCTCACCGGCTCGTGCGGCCTCAATGGTCGCGTTCAGGGCAAGGAGGTTGGTCTGGTCGGAAATGTCGGTGATCACTTCGGTTACCTTATCGATATCCCTGGCCGACGAGCCGAGCCTGGAAAGCCTTGCCGAAGCGTCCACCGTGGTTTTGACGGCATGATCGACCATGTTCCGGGCATCCATGGATTTCTGGGCCACCTCGTTAACCGTCAAGGCCATCTCATCGGCGGCCGTCGCCATATGGTTGACCGATTCTGCAGCTTCTTCACATCCCGCCGAAACCGTTTTCAACTCGACATTCATGGCGGACGCCTGGCTGGTGGCATGCTGGCTGGCCTGTCGAAGATCTATGATACCGGCGTTCAGGCTTTTGGAAAGGCCTGAAAAATGGTCGGAGGCATGTTTGACAGCCACCGCTTTTTCCACGCTTTTCCGGACGATGGAATGAAGTTTGTCGGCGAACAGGTTAAACCCTCTGGAAAGCTCACCCACCTCGTCGTGGCTGGTAATGGCCAGCCTGGTTTTCAGGTCGCCTTCCCCCTCGGAGAGGGAATCGAGCGCGCGTTTGGCCCGACCGATGGACTTGGAGGTGGCAAGGACATTGGTGATTCCCAGGATAAGGCCCACGGAGAATCCGACGCCAATGAAAAAGCCGCTCCAGAGGTAGAATTCTGTGTAGCGGGACAGGCGGTCGGACATCAGGGACACAAGGCCCACGGCGCGGGTGTCGTCAAGGGGCATCCAGCTGATGACCCTGTTGTTCACGTTGTCGTACAATGAGCCCATGTGACCCGATGAAAAGCCTTGGACCATCGTGTGGTGGAGGCCTGTCCATCGTTTGAAATCAAGGGTCAGTCCCTTGGGGTTGGCAATCATCCGACCGGTTTTGTCCGCGATGAAAAAAAGACCGTCCCCGAAGAAGGGGCTGAGTTCCTTTTCAAGCCGGGGATCGTCAGGCCTGATATCCAGACGCGTGATGTGCTGCCGAAGTCCGGTAAGAAGGCGTTCATTTCCGGACGTCATTTCAAGGAGGGTCTGGTTGATTCCGGTATAATATGCGGAAAAGCCGAGCCAGACGGCAAGGCCCACGGAAAGGGAGATAAAGCAGGCCACCAGTTTGGGAAAAATCCGGATGCGGAAGCCCCCATCCGTGAGGCCCCGTTTTCCGAGCTCTCCTGCGATCAGTTCCGTGTTTTCCCCTGTGATGAGGCTGACGGCTCCCAGGACCATGAAGGGGCAGGCGATGGCTCCGGCAATGGTGGCGCCCCAGATTGAAACGGCATGGAGCAGCGAGATGTCTGAGCTCAGGTAAAGAAAAAAATTGAGAATCGACGCCATCAGGATGATGGACAAATAAAAGACGGTCGCCTGTATGGGAAGCCGGCTGTTTCTCCGGGCAAGATCGAGCATCGTTTCATCCGGACAGGGTTTGCCCTGTTCGAGCAGGGATAGACCTTCTCCGATGGGTTTATAACGGAAAAGGATGAAAATCATCTGAAACACGAGAAAAGCAATCCAGATCAGAACCGCCCGGACAAGGAAGTGACTTTTCTGTTCCGGGGTGGTGGACATGCAGTAAAAGATCGATACAATCGGACCGGCCGGCTGTACCATCCAGAGCGCACTCACGCAAACCAATAAACGAGAAAGGATTCGGTTCATTTTATCCATCCTTATCTGTTGTGCAACGGATTCGGGGAAAGCGATATGATTGTGTGACGAATTTTTTCAAAGGGAACGAAAAGTTACATGAATAATCGCCCGGATCGGAGGTAAAAGCAAGGGAAAAATCTTTAAAATCAGGGGAATCGCTTTTCCCAGTCATGCATTCTCAGGCTCGCGAAAACCGCGACATCCTTTTCATGTCAGGGGCTTCCCGGCCGTCGAAAAAGTCGCAGGCCCGGTAATAAAGGAGGTCGCTGAACCAGACGGGGAAGAACCCCGGGTCTTTGCGGAGAGGGTTCAACAGGTCGATGGGCCGGGCCAGATCGGTGAGGGGGCCGAATAAATTGGACGGATCACGGAAACATTCCCAGTCACACTCAAGGCACCAGGCCCTGTTTCCGGTTTTTTCCCGGTGACGGTTAAGATTGAACCGCACAAACCGCCCCAGGTTTTCCTCACCCCGGAAGCCGCAGGGAAAGGTCATGGCGTCTTCGGATCTCACGTAGAAAAAATCCAGGCCGCCCCGGCAGCGGTAGGGCAGATGGGCGTTTGTGTCCGGGTTGTCGTCGTATTGCCTGACCAGGGCGCGAAGGGATGACAGGGGTGAGAAGATCCGGATGCGTCTGCGATGGTTCGGGATTACCTGACCCAGGGCCGTGAACAGAAGATGTTTTTCGTCCCGGGCAAAGCGGACGATGTGTTCGTCCGCACTGGCCGAATAGACCGGGGTCAGACCGTCCGGGGTGCGTTCTTCCGGGATGCTCATCGGATAACAGGCGTTGACCATGGTGAATCCAAGGTCTGTGACGAAACGAAAAAACCGGTCAAAGGCATTGGTGTAGGTTATGTGAAAGACGGAAAGGTAAGCGGTCCGGTTCGGGAAGAGGTCCGCATTCAGTCCATGGGTCGACACACCGCCCACATTCCGGTTGATGCCCAGATTGGCCGATGGGAAAAGGCCCCGTTCATGGAAAATCGGCAGCGCTTTTTCAATGCCTCGGATCACCCCGCTGAGGCCGCGCATACTCTCATGGATTCTTGGATCATGGGAATCGATGCTGATCCAGAAATTTCTGAGGCCGCTTCCGGCCAGATCGTCGGCAAGGGCCTTGATGCTGTCGGAAAAATCCGGCCGTTCATGGTTCCGGAACAAAAAGCCGTTGGTGCCGGTCCGGATGTAGGGGATGCCCGCGTCCCGCGCCCTTCGGATCATGGTCAGAAGGTTTTGCGTGTTCAAAAAGGGTTCTCCGCCGGTAAAGGAAATGGCCTGGAACCCCTGGGCGGCGGCATGGTCGATCAGCGATTCCATGTCATGGGGGGCGATGGCGCTTCGTTTGACATCGGCCTGGACCCGCATGCCGCACTGAGGGCAGGTGGCGTTACAGCGGTTGGTGGTCTGGACCACGAGCTGGGCCGGAACATGGCCGCGCAAAAGGGTGCTGAGTGTGGATAGCCGGGTCATTTAGGTCCTTATGATATCAGATGTGATCGGTGACC
Source organism: Desulfatiferula olefinivorans (assembly GCF_054657895.1). Taxonomy (NCBI): domain Bacteria; kingdom Pseudomonadati; phylum Thermodesulfobacteriota; class Desulfobacteria; order Desulfobacterales; family Desulfobacteraceae; genus Desulfatiferula; species Desulfatiferula olefinivorans. Next base: position 95,979 of record NZ_BAAHXV010000003.1, read on the forward strand.
ACGCGGAAATGGAGGGTGGCATCGGTGACCGTGCTACGTCCCATGTAGGCAAAGACCATGAGCCAGAGGCCCTGGACCGTCAGGATCACGAAGGGATCCCAGAGCGTGGACATCCCCTGGATCAGGTTTGGCATCACGGTGCCTTCGGGCCGGAAGATCAGGGCTGTCAGGGCGGCGTAAGCTGCGGCGGTAAGGCCCATGATCTGGTAGGCGCTCATGCGTCCCCCCCCCCGGTAATCGGCCCGGAACACTTCGGAGGCCGTTCGCCAGGTCTGGGTGATCGAAAGGGTCAGGAAAAGGGCCCATGAAACATGGCCCATGAGAAAGAGGATCAGTCCCAAAAGGGCCGATACGGCGTAAATCACGGCGGTCACCGCCTGGATGGGCAGAACCGGCACGCCGTCAAGGCCCGAGGCGTAACAGGCTTTGCGCGTGGCGCCCCGGAAAATGAAATGGCGCCGGGCGAACAGGCGGCGAAGGACGGGGGAACAGTCGGAAAGAGGTTTGCCGTAGCAGCAGCCGAAGCTGATGCAGGCCAGGCGTCCCAGGGATTCCCCCAGGCTGTAAGCGATGGCCATGGCGGCCAGGGTTCCGGTCAGGGGGAAACGAAACCCCAGAAGCGGCCCCGTGACCAGGTTGGCCCCGCCGATCACCCAGGGCGTGATGATGATACCCGCAAACACGCTGCCGCCGATGGTGAAGGTGTGCTGTTTCTTTTCCACGATCCGGGCGATCCACCTGGCCGAGGGCAGAAGCACGCACAGCAGAAGGGTGACAAGGAGAAGCCCGGCCAGGGCCGGTGTGCCCAACGATCCGCTGAGCACAAGAAAAATGACGGCCCCGACGGCCAGCGCGTTGGCCGTGAGAAGGCCGTACCAGGTGATATTGACGCCCGCAAACACGCTGTCGTTCATGCGCATTCGGGGAACCGCCGCCAGCACCTGGCGTTTTTCCTCGGTGAGCCGGGTGAATCCCCAGTAAAGATAAAGGCCCGTGAAAAGGGCCAGGCCGATGATAAACAAAACGGAATAAAACATAAATCTTCCTTGATCAACTATGGTGGTTTATGCCTCCGGCGGCCCTGCCGGGGGCCAAACGTTTGTGACGTTTGACAAACGGGTTTGGGAAAGGCCGTATCGTTCTCACATTTGAAACCCATTTGTCCGGATTTTTAAAATCCGGTCCCCCGGAAGGGCCGCCGGAGGCAGGGATACATAGATAGGCAACGCGCAGCGTGCCTATCGTTTGCCGTTTCAGTCTGTCTCCATGGCCCGGCCGATGTCGGCGCGCACGCACAGGTCGGTTTCGACCAGGGGGCGTCCAAACCCTTTTGTGAACCGGCTTTGGACATCCTTTCGCCCCACGTTTTCCATCAGGTCCTCGCTGAAGCGGAAGCGGTCTTTCTGGAACAGAAGGACCACGGTGGAACTGCCCGGACGGAACAGGCTCTTGGGTTGCCCCTTGAGCAGGGTGTCGCCGGGCCGGATGTCCCGGGGATAGTCATAGGCAAAGTCGCTGTACACCTGGGCGATATCGCCGATCATCAGGGCCACGATTTCCACCATGGCCACCAGCCCTGCGCCGGTGCCCCCCGGCACATCGGTATCGATGACGGTCACCACCCGGCGGTTTTTGGAATAGGGCGTGACCAGTTCGATGACGGCCGAGGGGTTGCAGGAGTGATAGGCTCCCCGGACCTCGTAAACGTCCATCACCCGTCCTGTGACCGGCATATGGTTGTAATGGTACTTGTCCGGTGTCAGACGGAACACCGCGTAGGTCCCGTGCTCGAAGGCCCTGCGCCAGGTGTCTTTATCCCGGCCCAGAAGCTCTTCCATGTCGAAAAACTTTTCCTTGATGAACACGGTGTCTGTTTCGTCGAATGATCCGGGAATCACCCGGGCGTCGCAGGGGGACACCACGCTCCGTGGGGCATGGGCCATGGGACGGGTTTTCCAGTAGGCGATTTTCCGCTCGAACAGGTCACGCACCGTCCGGATGGATTCGGGTTCCAGCACCTCGTCCATGTCGATCCCGAGATCCCGGATCATGGCCCGGATTTTTTTATCGTGCCGGTAAAGAGGCAGGTCGTAATGAAAGCAGGCCAGAAGATCCGTGGTCAGAGAACCGGTGAGCAGGCGGAACAAAAGGGAGGCGTTTTCACGGACACGGGAATAGAGAAGGGCGATGGTTTTGTCCGCCAAAAGCTTCTCCGTGCGGATCATCCCGTCTGACCGGTCGATGTATTGATGGGGAAAACAGGGGTTCATGGTTGTGACGTCCTTTTTTCGAGGGTGGTGAATCGATTTTGATTTTTCCGTCGTTCACCCGGTTGCTGTGATGAGCCCGTGGTGATGAAGGCCTGTTTTTTTCTGTCCACATGGATTTGGAGAATCAACAGGCGGGCAAAGGCCAGAAGATCTTTTTCGCCGAGGGTTTCGTCAAGGAGTCCGGCGTGGATCCGGTCAAGGAAGGCCGAGGGACTTTCCGCGCCAAGGACCGATTCCACCACATTAAGGTAGGACGGCTCCCGGTACATGATCCAGAGATCCAACGATTCGAAGGACTGTTTCACATGGGCGAGGGCCTCTTTCGTGTGGATGGCCCGCAGTTCGTCCCGGTAATACGCCTCGGCGGCGGCGTTGAATTCGTCTGCCGGAACGTCCCGGGGCGAGCTGACGGTTTTGTTTTTGATCCGGGTGAGGCGCCGGGTAATGCCTTCGTTGAGCTTGGCGGACACCGACAGTCGTTTGGGATGCTTCAGGCGGTTTTCAAGATCGTTCAATGTGGCGTCAAGGCCCAGCTCCCGGATAAGGCCGCTGCCGTCCTCACGGATCAGGGAGAGGAGGGCCAGGCGGAAGTCCTGATTGCCGATACGGAGATAGTCCGGATACCGCCGGCTTTTCCGGGTCTTTGTCGTGTGTTCGAGCACCCGGGTGAGGAAGCGGTTTTTGCCGTCTTTTTTCACGTAGAAGGTCGGTATGCCGATGGCCGTTCCGAAAAACACCTGGCGGCGTTCGCTTTCGGTGAAGGGATCGTCGGGAATGTCGTCATGGCCCACCTCACCGCTCAGGATATACTGGTAGCAAAGGGCCGTGATCAGCATCTGGAGGTTGACCGCGTGGGCCAGGTCCAGGCCGAAGCTGTGAAACAGGCTGTAGTAGCGGCCTTCGAAGCCGGAAAATTTCATGTCTTTGAATTTCCGAAGCCGGTACAGCAGATAAAGGGGCATGCGCGTATCGAAGATGCCCATGTCGGCCAGATCCTTTTTGAGCCGGATCTCGTTATCCATTTTTCCGTCAAGGGCCGGGCTTTCATCGGAGCTCATCAGGCAGGCGAAATAATCGATCAGCCGAAAATCCGGGACCGCATCTCCCTTGAGCCGGAACAGGCGGCTCACCAGGCGATCCAGCCATTCGGGGCCGAAGGGGGTCACGGTTTTGCCCATGATCCTTAAGGATGCTTTCTTTTTCCAGCGTCGCCAGATCATGCGAAGGTGAGTGAAATCCAGTTCGTGGGGAAGGAAGGCGAGAATCTTTTCCGGATGGAAGTCATTGAACGAAAGCCGGTAGGGCGCCGCACTGTAGGTGTCCACAAACAGCGGCAGAAAATGCTCGGTGATTTTGATGACAAGATCCCCCAGATATTTTTCCTGATCCGCCGTCATCTGCGACCGGGCCAAAAGGTCCGAAAGTTTTTTGCTGCCCAGGCTCACGTGGGTGCCGTTGTTGGCCAGGCTGATGTTGGACATGTTGGGCAGCACCACCAGGTTTCGGGTGATGATGCCCGCCTCCTTCAGCTTGGCCACGGCGTTCAGCCGGCTCCGGGACAACACCCGGTGGCAGAGGCCCATGTATTCTTTCTTGTCTTCCCCCCGGTCCCATCCGGACAGGCAGGGGTTCATGAACAGTTCCCGGTAGAAGGAGTCGGGCACCAGGTCGTTCAGCCGTTTCTGGCGCACCGGCGGTGTGGCGGAGAAGTAGGTCAGGACACTCTGGCCGCTCTCGGTGAGGCCGAATCGAAGGTTGGCGTAGCGGGTCAGCACCTGGGTGAACAGATAGCGCTGCATGGCTTCGGCGGCCGTGGCATCTCCAATACCGGCGTACCGGTTGTGCCCCACCGTGTAGAATGAAAAGAGTTCGGGCGAGGTGTTGTCGCTCAGGAAATGATGCATCAGGCTTTCGCCGGTGACCTTGATCACGCCGTGGGCATCCGGATCGGTGCCGATGATGTCGGCCAGAGACAGCTTGAGCAGATAACTGACGGGAATTCTGAGCTGTGTCTCACCGCCTTCCTCGATGAAGAAGGAATCCCGGTCCGACCGCTGGGGGGAATCGGAGCGGGATTTGTCCGACATCAGATCCCGGTTGAGTACAAGGTCGGCATAGGGGCTGAGGGCGGAGAGCCTGAACCGGACCCAGCTGTTCTCCCAGATGTTGCCGCTGTTATTTTCAAGGTAATGTTTCAGCCGTTCCGGCAGTCGCCGTTCATTGTCGCCGGACACGGACCGTTTGAGGATATTCTTGAAATAATTGGATGCCCGGATGGTCCGGGGCAGATCCACCTGGTCCGCCGGCCCTCTGACGACGGTCTGGAGCTCGTTTTCGATGCCCGCCGTGGTGTCCTGGGCGGAAAACGGCAGAGATTTTACAAACTGTTCCGTGGAACAAAAGTCGATGGAAAGAAGCTCGCAGAAGGATGAAACGGAATCGTCGGAACGGGAATGGGGACGGTTTGATTTCAAAGAGGTTTGATGTACCACAGGGCTCCTTATTCGATAAGGTGAATGCCGCGTTTCCTGATCAAAGCGCCGGAAACGGTCACACTATGCTCCGAAACTGTTTGAATCATATGAGAAATGGGCTAATGTTTTGTTAAAAAAGATGATTCCAAGGCGACCTGGAAAAATAATGGATTGTAATTCCACCGCGCCGATGCCATATTTTATGGAATTGTTTTGAACCCTATGACCGATAGATGGGCCTTTGGCTTCATCTGAAAACAGAGGATAATGATATGGCCCGTCTGCCCGTCAGACGCTACGACATCGGCGATTCCTGTGTGTGCTGGTCCCTGGGGACGGGAATCGACGTTGAGGTGTCCGGGCGGGTGCTTCGGGCTTACCGGGCGGCGCGGGATCGTCTCTCGGGTGTGCCGGGTATCCGGGATCTGGTGCCGTCCTACCATGCCCTGGCCGTCCATATCGATCCCATGGTGGCGGACTTGGATGGGTTGAACGACATCATCGAATCCCTTCTGGCCGAGGAGCCGCCGGAAACGGCCATGGATCAGGCGGCGGAACCCCGGATCTTTTCCGTGGTTTACCGGGGACCGGACCTCCATCGGGTGGCCGCGTCCTCGAAGCTGACGGTCAGGCAGGTGATCGACCGGCATACCGCGCCGGTCTATACCGTGGCCATGATCGGCTTTCTGCCCCATTTTCCGTACCTGATCGGACTGGATCCGGTTCTTGAAACTCCCCGGCTGGACTCGCCCCGGAAGTCGGTCCCGGCCGGGTCCGTGGCCATCGGCGGAGCCCAGACCGGGGTGTATCCGTCGCCGTCGCCGGGGGGGTGGAACCTCATCGGGTGCACGGACCCGTCCGGTTTGATTCATCTTATGCCCGGAGACCGGGTGATCTTCAAGGAGGCGCGGTGATCCGAATCAACTGCGACATCGGAGAACGGGGGACGGATCATCCCGTGGACCGTTCACTGATCGATCATATCCATATTGCCAACATCGCCTGCGGGGGCCATGCGGGTGACCCGGACTCCGCGTCCGCCTTTTCCGCGCTGGCCCGCAGCCGGGGGGTTGACGTTGCGGCTCACCTGTCCTATCCGGACCGGGCCAACTTCGGACGGGTCAGCATGAATCTTGCCCCGGCGGCGCTGATCTCCGCCCTCGACGAGCAGCGGGCCCTTCTGCCCGAGGCGGACCTCGTGAAATTCCATGGCGGCCTGTACAACGACAGTTGTGTGCACAAGGACCTGGCCGACCGTCTGGGCCACTGGCTGGCCGAAAACGGCATTCGCCGTGTGCTGGCTCCGGCCCGCTCCGCCATGGCCCGGGCCGCCCTTGACCGGGGCATCGGGGTCCTGGCCGAAGCCTTTGCCGAAAGGCGTTACCGGCTGTGTCCCGTGTCCCGTCAACTGACCCTGCTCGATCGGACCCACGGCAAGGCCTTAATCGACGACTGCGACGAGGCGGTGGCCCAGGCCCTTGCCATGATCCGGGAAGGCCGGGTCCGTGCCCTGATCGATGACTCGGACGGGGACGAACGATGGGCCTCGGTCGCCATACGGTGCGAAACCCTTTGCGTTCACTCCGATTCGTCCATTGCCCTTACCCTGGCCCGCCGTCTGGCCGAACTGGATGTCGATGGCTTCCATGTCCATGCTTGAGGTGATCGGCCCCGGCCTATTCTGTGAAACCGGTCCGCCGGTTTACGGACATCAGGACCGGGGGGTCTCGCCCGGGGGACCCATGGATCTCTTTTCCTTTGAAACGGGGCGACGCCTTCTGGGCGGGGGACCGTCGATCCGGGCCCTTGAAATGATCCTGCCGCCGCGTCTGCGATTTGGCGGGGAGGCCTTTTTCGTGCTGACCGGCGCGGCCTTTACCGGCGTTCGGCTGTGCGGCGCGTCGATCCGTCAGGTGGACCACGGTCGTGTGCATCGGGCCCTTCCGGGCGATATCCTGGAATTCGGTGAAAAACGCTACGGCTTCCGCACCTGCCTGTGCTATGAACCGGTTTCGGAGCACAGGGGCCGGGACTGTGAGGGCAGGGTGCGGGGAGCTTTCGCCGATATGGCTTCCTGGCCCGATCCACAAGGCCGCATCCGGGTGATGGCGGGGCCGGAATACGGCCGTTTGAACGATCCGGATGATTTTTTCCGGCGCAGGTTCACGGTCAGCCCTGATTCCAACGCCATGGGCCTTCGGCTCATTCCGCCCGGCCCACCGCCGGGGCTTGAGGGCGGATTTTCCATGGTGAGCGACGCGGTTGCCGACGGCACCGTCCAACTGACCCCCGCAGGCCCTGTCATTCTGATGCGCCGTCGCCAGACCCTCGGTGGATACCCCAGAATCTTCAACGTGATCACAGCGGATCTGGATACCCTGGCCCAGATCGCCCCCGGTGAGGGCATCCGGTTCAGGCGTGTCGACCGCACCGATGCCCTTTCCGCCCTGGCCCGCCGGCACAGGGATCTGGAGGCGATCGAAGATAGATACGACCATGATGAAGCATGATGGAATATCCATGGACGACGGCCGAAAAATTTAATAAGGATGAGGGCCGGATCGGTGGGCGAGAGCCCACCCTGGGTTTGCGCATGGAAGGGGGGAGTTGCGGTCACCATAACGGTTTCCGCACGAGCGACCGCCTGTCGCAGGGTGGGCTGCGCCCGCCACATGCCCTTATCATTAAATGTATTGAGACGTAAAAATCATGACAGCTCCCCTGATATGGGCCGAGGTGGACCTGGATGCCATCGGCCACAACACCCGCGAGTTCAGACGGATCGTGGGGCCTGAGGTTGGGATTATGCCGGCGGTCAAGGCCGACGGGTACGGCCACGGGGCCGTTAAGGCGGCAGAGGTCGCCCTGTTAAACGGGGCATCGGCCCTGGGTGTGGCCCGGCTCGAAGAGGGGATCAGCCTCAGGAAAGCCGGTATCGCTGCCCCTGTTCTGGTATTCAGCTACGCGGGCCCCGATGCGGTAAGGGACCTGATCGACTATGACCTGACCGCCACCGTCAGCCGGTCCGACGTGGCCGAGGCCCTGTCGGACCGGGCCCGGGCTCTGGGCAAAACCCTTGCTGTCCATGTGAAAATCGATTCGGGCATGGGGCGGATCGGCATGCTGACCGCCCTGGGTCATCCCGGAAGTCCCGTGCCGGACAGCAGGGCTGTCGCCGACACCCTTGCCATGGCGCGCCTTTCCGGGATAGCACTTGAGGGAATCTACACCCATCTGGCCGCCTCGGACAGCTGGGACAAAACCGACGCTCACAATCAACTGACCATTTTTGCGGGCTTTGTATCGGATCTCGAAAGGAAGGGGCTTTCTTTTCCCTTGCGCCACGCGGCCAACAGTGCGGCGGCCATCGGCATGCCCGAATCCCGTCTCGACATGATCCGGCCGGGGATTTCCTTTTACGGCCTGCCCCCGTCTCCGGAAACCGACGTGTCGGGCATCGATCTTCGCCCGGCCATGCAGCTCAAGGGGAAGATCGTCAGTCTTAAACACGTCCGCCGGGGTTTCCGGGTCAGTTACGGCAGCACCCATGTGGTGGACCGCGACACGGTGATCGCCGTGGTGCCCGTGGGTTATGCCGACGGGTTCAGCCGTCGTTTCAGCAACAACGGGTGCATGCTGGTCAGGGGTGTCAGAGCCCCCATCCTGGGCCGGGTCTGCATGGACCTGACCATGATCGACGTGGGGCATATCCCGGACCTTGATCTGGAAGAGGAGGTGGTGATTTTCGGACGACAGAACGGATCGGCCCTCACCGTGGACGAGCTGGCCGAACGCCTGGGCACCATCAACTACGAAATCGTCGCAAACCTGAATGCCCGCGTCAAGCGGGTGTATCAGGGTGAGGGGTTTTATTAGCCTCACTGAAATTAACAAAAAATATTAATTCCATATTGACAAGCGTCATTATTATCACTTATAAAAGTGGACTATACAAAAGCGTATGGTTCATACAACGGCGTATGTAAACCGCTTGAAACTGACAAAGGCGTCTGTTTTCTTTGAAGATTTATTGACAAAGAGACCGGTGCCTTTTTTTTATGCCCAGGGCATCCGGTCTCACGACGAGCTTAATTTACGAGCGTTTTATTAAGGAGAGACCAAATGGACATGAGATTTGCAAAAAACAACGATGCCTTGGGAACGGTTAACCGCGGAAATCCCGCAGAATCAAGTCTTTGCACCCTTTGTCGCGCCGATTGCCAGGGAAAATGTGAAACCTGGCTGTCCAGCCTGGTGGGCCGTAAACTGCTCTATCCCCGGGACTTCGGCCAGATCACGGCCGGCGCCAACAACACCACCCATGTGGGCGTGTCCTACAATTCCCTGCGTATCCAGGGCTATGCCTACGGCGCCCACGGACTGGCATCCGGCCTTTCCAACGATCCCGACGACTGTATCTTCCCCAACGTCAGCCTGGAAACCGAATTCGGCGCTGAAATGAAGACCAAGATCAAGATGCCCCTGATGACCGGTGCCCTGGGATCGACCTTCATCGCCGCCAAATACTGGGATTCCTTCGCCATCGGCGGATCGCTGGTGGGTATCCCCGTGGTTATCGGTGAAAACGTGGTCGGCGTGGACCGCGAGTCCGAAATCAACAACGGCAGAATCACCAAAGCCCCTGAACTGGAACGCCGCATCGACACCTACCTGCGCTACAACGACGGCTTTGGTGCCATCATCGTTCAGCTGAACGTGGAAGACACCCGAAACGGCGTGGCCGAATACGTGGCTGAAAAATACGGCAACAAATGCATCATCGAGTTGAAATGGGGCCAGGGCGCCAAAGACATCGGCGGTGAAATCCAGGTGAGCAGCCTCGACTATGCCCTGTTCCTCAAGAAACGCGGCTACGTGGTCGATCCCAATCCCGAACTGCCCGAAGTCCAGGAAGCCTTCAAGTGCGGCGCCATCAAGTCCTTCGCCCGTCACAGCCGTCTGGGCGGCACCAACATCAAGAATGTGGATCTGGTCCGTGAAGATTTCATGAAGAGCGTGGACTACCTCCGAAGCCTGGGCTTCAAACGCATCTCCCTGAAAACCGGTTCCTACGGCATGGAAGAGCTGGCCATGGCCATCAAGTTCTCCACCGACGCCAAACTGGATCTTCTGACCATCGACGGTTCCGGCGGCGGCACCGGCATGAGCCCCTGGAACATGATGCAGAGCTGGGGCGTTCCCTCGATCAACCTCCACGCCAAGGCCCATGAATACGCAAGCATTCTCGCCGCCAAAGGCCAGAGGGTGGTGGATATGTCTTTCGCCGGCGGTTTCGCTCTGGAAGACAGCATTTTCAAAGCCCTGGCCCTGGGTGCTCCCTACACCAAACTGGTCTGCATGGGCCGCGCCATCATGATCCCGGGTTACCTGGGCGCCAACATCGAAGGCGTGCTCCATCCCGAACGCCGTGAAAAACTCAACGGCAACTGGGACAGCCTGCCCAAGACCGTCACCGCCGTGGGTGAAACCGCCGATCAGATCTTCGCCTCCTACTTCGACGTTCAGAAGAAGGTGGGTAAAGACGAAATGAAGAACATCCCCTACGGCGCCATTGCCTTCTGGACCATGGCCGACAAACTGGCCTGCGGTCTCCAGCAGCTGATGGCCGGGGCCCGGAAGTTCTCTCTCGACCAGATCAGCCGTAACGACATCTTCTCCGGCAACCGGGAAACCGAGCGGGAAACCGGTATTCCTCATGTGGCCAGTGCCAATGACGAAACCGCCAGGAAGATCCTCAACGCATAATCCTGTGTCATGAACAAGCACGCCCCCGCCTTCGGGCGGGGGCGCGTTTATGTTTGCTCTGGACGAAACACCCGGAACAGGGTATTGGTCCGTCCATGAATCCCTATCTTGCCATCGTGACGGCGGCGGTGATCTTCGGATCGTCGGGCGTCTTTATCAAAACCCTGGCCCTGCCGGTGTCGACCCTGACTTTTTTCCGCATGGCCGTGCCGTTTACCGCCGTGACCGTGTTTTTCGCCCTTCGCAAAAAACCCTTTCCATCCCTTAAGGACCCCACCATGCTGCTGGCGTCCCTGCTCAACGCCGCCCGTCTGTTTTTTTATTTCGCGGGTTACGCCTACGGCACCATCAGCACCACGGTGATCCTTCTGTTCACCTGGCCGGTGTTCGCCGCCTTCTTCAGCCGGCTGTTTCTGGGTGAACGGTTGACCCTGCGGCGTCTGGTTCTTTTCGGTACCACCGTTGCCGGTGTGGTGCTGATCACGGTAAACCAGATCCTGAACCTACCCGGCCGACGTTTTGCCGGTTCGGTGTTCATTCTCGCCTCGGCCCTGATCTATTCCCTGACCATTGTGATGTTCAAGAAACGGTCCACGGTCTACGATCCCCTTGAAACCCTCTGGTTCCAGAACGGATTCGGAACCTTTGCCTTTCTTCCCTTTCTGTTTTTCAACCGGCCGGTCCCCCTGCCGTGGCAGGTGGGTATGGCCTCGATCTATGCGGCTCTGATCGGTGTTCTGGGCTTCGGTCTTTTTTTCTTCGGACTCCGCAGGATCGAGGCGTCGAGCGCCTCGTTTCTCACCTACATCGAACTGGTCAGCGGCGTTGCCTTCGGGGTGATCCTTTTCCACGAGGAGCTGTCCTTTGCTGTTTTGGCAGGCGGCAGTCTTATCCTTGGCTCGGCCCTTGCCCTGACCCGCTGTGCGCGGGACAGACACATTACCTCACAGATCTCCCATAAAACCATCATCAAACCCTAACATCACTTGGGTTTAAAGGGTGTCTCAGGACGTTTTTTTACCTTTGAACCACACCCTGTCCGATCACATGATGAAGGAGAATGCGCCATGATCCGAACCAAAACCAGCGGTAAGGCCCTCGCCGCCTGTCTGGCCGCGGGGATGTCCCTGTTTCTTTCCGCCTGCGATGAATCGTTTCTTTTTTTCAGCCGAACGGCCACCCTGCCGGTGTACGAGAGTTTGCCCCAGGGGGTGGATCCGGGCACCGAAACCGTGGCGGAAATCATCGCCGCCACCTCCGATGGGATGTGTCTCATCCACACGGACAGCCCAGGCAAGGCATTGGTGCTCATTGATAACACCGATCCGGAAAACCCCAGACCCGCGGGACGCGTTCTGCTGGGCGGTGAACCCACCTCGGTGGCGGTGTCCGGCCGGTTCGCCCTTGCCGCCGTCAACACAAGTGAATCCTTTGCCGAACCCGGCGGCCATCTGGCGGTGGTAGACCTGAAAGACCCGCAGGTCATCGCCACCGTTGACGTGGGCGGACAGCCCGATTCCCTGGCCGTGAGCCCGGACGGGCGCTATCTGGCCGTGGTGGTTGAAAACGAACGGGACGAGGACTTGAACGACGGGCTTCTGCCCCAGGAACCGGCGGGTTTTCTGGGGGTCTTCGCCCTCGGCCGGGATGGAAAACCCAGCGGGAACATGCACAGGGTGGACCTGACCGGGCTGGCTGATGTGGCTCCCGAAGACCCCGAACCCGAATATGTGGCCATCAACGATCACAACACGGCAGTTGTCACGCTCCAGGAAAACAATCATATTGTGCTGGTGAATCTTCATAAAAAAACGATCGTCCATCATTTCAGCGCCGGTTCGGTCACCCTGAAACACATTCCCACCACCAAAGACTCCGTGGACGGCACCGGGAGCATCGAGTCGGTCAAGCGCGAGCCGGACGCCGTGGCCTGGGTCGACAACAACCGTTTCGTGACGGCCAATGAGGGTGATTACGAAGGCGGCTCACGGGGATTCACGATCTGGCGGGCCGACGGCTCTGTGCAGTACGACAGCGGTCCCGCCCTGGAACACCTGGCCATGTCCATCGGTCATTATCCGGCGTCCCGCGCGGGCAAAAAAGGGACGGAGCCCGAAGGGATCGCCGTGGCCCGATACGGCGGTCGCACCCTGATCTTTGTGGGCAGCGAGCGCGGTAATTTTGTGGCGGTTTACGAGGACAGGGGGCCCGATGCCCGGCCGGACTATCGTCAGGCTCTGCCCACGAATGCCGGACCCGAGGGACTGCTGACCCTTCCCGGCCGAAATCTGTTCATTACCGCATCGGAGGAGGACAGTGCCGAAGACGGTTTTCGCTCAGCCGTTCAGATCTTCTCCCTCGATGCCCTGTCCCCAGGGTACCCCGCCATCGAATCGGATCAGGATCCGGCCACATCGGCCCCCATCGGCTGGGGCGCTCTCTCGGGTCTTGCGGCGGACCTTGAAGACTGCTGGAGGATGTATGCCGTCAGCGACGGATTTTATCCTGAACCCCGGATTTTCACTCTGGACGTCTCCACCTGCCCGGTCCGCATCGAATCCTATGTGGCGGTGACCGGGGGAACGGCCGGAGCTTACGATCTCGAAGGCCTCAGCGTGTCTGCCCAAGGCGGTTTCTGGGCCGTCAGTGAGGGCAATCCGGCCAAGGGGCTGGTCAACCGGCTGATCCGTATCAGCGAAGAGGGGCGGGTGACCGCTGAACATGTTCTGCCCGAGGCCCTGGAATCCCAGGCCGTGAAATTCGGATTTGAAGGTGTGGCCGAAGTGGTCGTTAAGGGAAAACGACAGGTAATCGTTGCCGTCCAGCGTGAATGGAAGGATGATGATGACGGCCTGGTCAAGCTGGCCCTGTTTGATCCCGACCATGAAACCTGGAGCTTCGTCCATTATCCTCTGGCTCCTCCTTCGGCGGCCGGAAGCTGGGTGGGTCTTTCCGAGATTGTCGCGGTCGGCGGGTCCGACTGCCTCGTTATCGAACGGGACAATGTCGGAGGACCGGATGCGGCCATCAAGGCCGTCACGCGGATTCATCTGGACGGTATCGTGCCCGTGGCCTACGGTGAAAGGGATCTGCCCATCGTCAGCAAAGAGATCGTGACCGACCTTCTGCCTAAGCTCAGGGAAACCCGGGGATGGACACCGGACAAGGTCGAGGGCCTGGCCCTGTCCGCCGACGGTCGCCTGTATGCCGTGACCGATAATGACGGCGTCAAGGATGCGACTGGAGAAACCCTGTTTCTGGATCTGGGGATGCTGCTTGACCTGAAATCGGACATGGCCCTGAGCCTGTTCTTCTGATTGAGGCCCGCCTCAGGTGTTTCATACCGATCCGGCGTTTCAGCCCACAGGGGATTTTTCCCCTGCGGGCTTTTTGTTTGGTTCTGGAGTCGGACCGATGCGCCGGATTCAACGGATGGCGCGGCGGTGGGGGGCAGGGCTTTGGTCCAAGTCCCTCAGCGGTTAGGGTCAACGGGAGTTCTTTGTTTGACAGCATTGGGCGCCTTCTGTATAATTGCGGCTATATTTTTTGCGCATCACCTATCTTCATTGAAGCACGTCCCATTCATCTGACATCGTTCAAACGATGTGACAACTTGCGTTTGCAAAACGTATTTCGAGGTGGCGGAGATGACGGACTATCCGAAACAGGACCATGAAATTGAACTGATGACCTTGGATAATGCCCGGATCACGGGATGTGTCAATGTTCTCGGTCGAAGCATCGCGACCTATCTCCAGGGATCGGAACCGGATATCGTCATGTACCGGTGCCGGATCGAGGGCATTGGTTCAGCCGAGACGATGATGGTCGCGAAAAGCGCCGTCATCTGGGTCCATACCGGCGAAAAAGCAGAATCGCCGCGGATAGGAAGCTGGAAACGCGTGGCCTTTCATATGGTCAACAAAACCACCGTCACCGGCGAGGTGGATATGACCGGGTACGACCGTGTGTCCGATTATTTCCAGAATGCCGACGACCGGTTTTACGAAGTGGTCGGGGCGCGTTCCGATGACGGCGATCATGATCGGCTCTATCTGTCCCGTGTGGCCACCATCTGGAAAGAGCCGGTTTCCTGATCGTCTGTCCGTTTCCCAATGATTATCACTGTGCGTGAGGATTCAAACCATGGCTGATCTGGACAAGGTGTTCAAGATGGGCGTCAGTCTCAAGGCGTCCGATGTGCATGTGGTGCCGGGAGAACCGTTCATCATGAGGCGATTCGGCAAGCTTATCAAATCCAAGAGTCCCCCCCTGTCCAACAGTTTGTGTAAAAAACTGGTGTATGAGTTGCTCGATGACGAACAGTGTCGACGCCTGACCGAGGACCTTCAACTTGATTTTTCCTATGAAATCGAGGGGCTGGGGCGTTTTCGGGGCAGTGCCATGATGCATCAGAACGGCATGAGCGCCATTTTTCGCATTATTCCACCGACGATTCCATCGATGGGCGATTTGGGGCTGCCGCCGTCGGTCACCAAGGTTCTGGACAACCACCAGGGCCTGATTCTTGTCACCGGTGCCACCGGTCAGGGGAAGACCACGACCCTTGCCGCCATGGTTGATCACATCAACGGCACCCGGGCCCATCATGTGCTGACCATCGAGGATCCGGTGGAGTTTATCCATCCCCTGAAGAAAGGGGTTGTCAACCAGCGTCAGCTTCACTATGACACGCGCTCCTACAAAAATTCCCTGAAGGCCGCGCTGCGTGAAGATCCGGACGTGATTATGGTCGGCGAACTGCGCGATCTTGAAACCATTTCCCTTGCGATTTCCGCCGCCGAAACCGGTCACCTTGTCCTTGGAACCCTGTCGACGACCAACGCACCCAAGACGGTCGACCGGATCATCGATTCCTTTCCGCCGGGCGAACAGGGCCAGATCCGGGCCACCCTGAGCGAAACCCTGAAAGCCGTCATCACCCAGCGCCTGATCCCGGGCATCAGCAACGACAGGATGGTTCTGGCGGTGGAGATGCTGATCGGAACCCTGCCGGTGGCCAGCATGATCCGGGACGGCAAGGTCTTCCAGATTCCGAACCTCATGCAGACCGGCAAGAACGTGGGGATGCGGATCATGGATGAATCGGTGCTTGAACTGCTCAAGGACGGCCGGATCAGCGAGGAGGTTGCACTGGCCAATGTGGAAAACGAGGCCCTGGTCAAGGCGTTTCTCAGCCGAAAGCCTTCGGCTGAACCGGCATCTCAGCCCGAGAGAAAGCCCGCTGGGCGTTAAAGGAGGCATGCATCCATGTCCCGTGTGATCGATACGTATTTTCGCGAAATGAAAGAGAAGGGCGCCAGTGACCTGCACATGGTGGTGGGATTTCCTCCTCTGCTGAGGCTGGGCGGGCAACTGGTCCGGACGGAGCATCCCGTGTTGACCGCCGACTCCAACCGGGACATCCTCTACGAGATGCTTGACGATGAAAAACGGTCCCATCTGGAAGAGAACCTGGACCTCGACATGGCTTACCAGCTTGACGGCGTGGCCCGGTTTCGCTGCAATTTTCTGTTTCAGCGCCGCGGCATCGGGGCCGTGTTCCGGATCATTCCCAGCGAGATTCTCACCCTCGAACAACTGGGGCTTCCGGAAACCCTGAAAAAAATCGCCAATTTCAAAAAAGGCCTGGTGCTGGTCACCGGACCCACGGGCAGCGGCAAGTCCACCACCCTGGCCGCCATGATCGACTACATCAATTCCACCCGGGAAGCCCATATCATTACCATCGAAGACCCCCTGGAATTCGTTCATGCCAACCGGACCTGTCTGTTTTCACAGCGCGAGATCGGCGCCCATGCCCGGAGTTTCGGTGACGCCCTGCGCGTGGCCAGCCGGGAGGATCCGGATATCATCCTGGTCGGCGAAATGCGGGATCTGGAAACCATCGCCCTGGCCCTGACCTGCTCGGAGTTGGGTATTCTGGTGTTCGGGACCCTGCATACCAATTCGGCAAGTAAAACCATCGACCGGATCATTAATGCCTTTCCCGTTGATCAGCAGGAACAGACCCGGACCATGCTGTCCGAATCCCTGCGGGCCGTCATCGCCCAGCAGCTGCTTCGAACGGTTTCCGGCGGGCGCTGCGCGGCCAATGAAATCCTTCTGGGCTCACCGGCCCTGGCCAGTTTGATCCGCAGCGGAAAGATCGCCCAGATCAACTCCCTGATCCAGACCGGGACCAGCCAGGGCATGCAGACCATGGATCAGCATCTGATGGAGCTGGTGTCGAAAAAGGTGATCAGCAAGGAATCGGCCTATGAAAAGGCCATGGATAAATCGCTGTTTTCAAAAAATTAGAACGGGTCAGCGGAGGATGTCGGAAAGAACCAGCAGGCTCAGGGTCCGCCGGCGTGAAAAGTCCTTGATCATGATCCGGCCGTTTTCGATGAGGGCGTAGGTGCCCTGGGATGATCGGGGATGGGTCGGTGATCCCGGATTTAAGAAAATCTTCCCCATGAGGCTGTCCAGTCGGGGCACATGGCTGTGTCCCTCGATGATCACGTGGAAATCGGTCAGGTCCGGAAGGGGCCGGTGGCCGTGGCTGAGCAGAATGGAGAGCCCCTCGAACATGAAGCCGCTCTGATACCCGTAACCGGGGAGGTCCTCTTCCCGATCACAGTTCCCGTAAACATAATGGGCCCGTGGCCCCAGTGCCGTGAAATCCTTTCGGATGCGCTGGGGATGATAATCGTCCGAGCCCGGATTTCCGTAGACCGTATCCAAAAGATCTCCGGCCACGGCGAGATGATCCGAAGGCCCCACCATCTGAACGATGCCGTTCCATGCGCGCAGGCTTCCGTGGATATCTGCCGTGATCACCAGCCGTGCCATGGTCAGGCCATGCCGATGCTGTTTTTTTGAGTGTTTTTCGCTTTGAACAGGGCATTGTCGGCGGCAATCAGCAGGTGCTTCTTGTCCGATGCGTGTTCCGGGCAGGAGGCCACACCGAAACTGGCCGTCACACCGATCCGGTCCCGTTCGCTGATCGGATAGGTCGTGTTTCGAAAGGCTTCCGAAATCTTTTGTGACAAAAGATAGGCGTCCTTGCTGTTTCGTCCCGGCATCAGAATCACGTATTCGTCTCCACCGTACTTGATCAGGACATCCCTGTCGGAAAGGCAATCGTGGATGGTGACGCCGATGCGCCTGAGCAGGTCGGAACCTTCCAGGTGGCCGTGGGTGTCGACGATGGTCTTGAAATTGTCCATGTCCATGAAAACCGCCGCGATGGCCGGGATTTCAGGCTGGGCGGTTTTAAAGAAATCATCCAGAAAATCATGCATGAACCGGGCGTTGTTGAGCCCGGTGTATTCATCGGTGATGCTGAGTTTCCTGATTTTGGCCACGTACCGAGAGTTGTCGATGGCAATGGCCGCATAATCCGCAAGAATCGAGAGAATGGGAAAATCCTTGGCACTGAAGAAATCCATGTTTTCGATATTGACGATTTCAATGACGCCCATCACCTTGCCCCGGATCGACAGGGGGATGCAGACGATGGACCGGGTGACGAACCCGGTTTTGAGATCGACTTTCCGATTGAACAGGGACTCTTTAGCGACATCGGGCACGAACATGGGCTTCCCGGTCTGGGCCACGTGGGGGGCAATGCCTTCGTCGGGCCCGAGGATGATCGGCGCGAACAGGGTTTTGTCGGCCCCCACCACGATTTCGAAATTCAGATTTCCCGTTTCTTCATCCTTGATCAGAAGGGACCAGTGCTCGGCTTTGATGATTTTGCTGCCGCAGCGCATGATATGTTCAAATATTTTTTTGTGATTCCGGGTGGCGGTCAGGAGTTTGCCGATTTCAAGGCAGGCCATCAGTTCGCCGGTCATTTCATGTGAGCCGACCTTGGCCGGACTGTCAGGGATGTTCATGGTCGTTTCCGTTTGTGTCGGTCGTCATAAAAAATAACCCGTATCATATACGGATTTGGCCGCTGATGCCAAGATTTTTTCTAAGGCCCTTAACCGAAGAGACGACCCAGGAGGTAGGGGATCACCGTTTCAACCCTCAGAATCCGATGGCCCAGCTGCACGGGTTTCACCCCGCAGGCTTCGAGCTTTTCGATTTCATAGGGGATGAACCCCCCCTCGGGACCGATGATCAGGGAAAATGATCCCTCGACGGCTCGGGGGCAGGGCAGGGACGCGTAAGGATGGGCCACGCAGGCCTGTGTCCCCTCTATGATTCCGGGCAGCTCGTCTTCCACAAAGGGTTTGAATCCCTTTCGGATGACAACCTCCGGCATGTGGGTATCCCGGGCCTGTTCCAGGCCGAGAAGGCACTGAAGGCGAATGTTTTCAGGCGTCAGTCGGGGACTTTTCCAGTAGCTTTTTTCCACCCGGAGGGCCTGGATCAGCCAGAGCCGCTTGACCCCGAGGGATGCCGCCGAGACCAGGGTCCGGTTGAGCACCTTGGGGCGGGGCAGAGCCACAATCAGGTTGAGATCCAGGCCGGGAGGGGGCGGGGTGTCCAACGTGACGTCCATGGTTAGGCTGGTGCGATCGATGGCGGCAATCGTCCCCCGGCCCATGAGCCCGTTTTCGAGTCCCACGGCCAGGCTGTCGCCCGGACGGACACGATGCACGTCACGGACATGTTCGAGCCGTCTGCCCGAAAGTCTGACCCGCGGGGTCGTGTCGATGAAATCACTTGCGAAAAGCAGCACCAGATTCATGGTTCCGACCCTGTGTTGATGGTGGAAAAGGTTTTTAACCTATGGAAAAAGAGGGCCGGAGTCAATCGGAAAATGGGTGTTTCAGCTCAGGCCAGCCAG
Source organism: Desulfatiferula olefinivorans (assembly GCF_054657895.1). Lineage (NCBI taxonomy): Bacteria > Pseudomonadati > Thermodesulfobacteriota > Desulfobacteria > Desulfobacterales > Desulfobacteraceae > Desulfatiferula > Desulfatiferula olefinivorans. Next base: position 115,295 of record NZ_BAAHXV010000003.1, read on the forward strand.
AATCGGTTTGACGGTTTTGACCGTCAGGGGTTTCTGAACGGCATGGTTGATCAGAGCCAGGGTTCCCGTCCGGTGGGCCGTATCCCGGTAGTCGGCGATAAAATCCTCCTGGGTGGTGATGACGGCGATGGGCAGTTCGTCCGGAGAATACCGCGTCCTGAGATGTTCCGTCACCTGAAGGCCGTTCATCGACAGCATGTTCAGGTCCAGGGTCAAAAGATCGGGGCGCTTTTCGTCAATGGCCGCGAGAACGTCGGCGGGATTGTTGAAAACATGGGGCTCGTGCCCCAGGCTGTGAAAAAAGCGCAGATAGTATTTGAGGCAGATGGACGAATCATCGACACAGAAGACGGTGAGGGGCCGGGCGGTTTTCGGAGTGGCGGGCCCGTCGGTTTCAATGGAACCGGCAAGGGATCGTGACCCCCGATCCAGAAGAATGGTTTTGAAAAATGAAATCGTCGACGGATGGCTCTGGGAGAGGTAGGCCAGCGCATTGAACACAAAGGCGTCGGAGTCCAGCAGGCCGGAGAAAATATTTCCGGCATGGCTGTCAATGACGGCGGCGATGATCACGGCCCGTTTGGACTGGCGACCCGAGGTTTCGATTTTTGCTTTGAGACCGGCGATCATGACGTCGGACAGGTTGTTGTCAATGGCCGTGGCAGCCGCCAGCCGGACCTGCTCGGAGGCATCGGTGATTCCTTCAACCAGCGAAACCGACGAGTGACCCTGGGGCAACATGGAGATGGCTTCGTAGGCGGCGAAACGGACATTGGAGTCCGGGTGACGATGGTTGAGAATCGTCAGAATGGCCGGCAGGGCGGCCTCGTTTCCGATGTTGCCCAGAATGTCCAGGCCGTTGATGATCCGGTCGGGATTTGAAAGATCCATGCTTGAAACCACGGCGGGGATGGCCTGGGGGCCGATCTCGATCAGCGAATCGATGGCCAGATGCCGGTCGTGGGGCGATGCGGATGTCAGCATGAGCAGAAGCTGGGCGATGTCCGAATCTTCGGCCAACGCCTCCAGGGTATCCTTGCGCGAGGCGAACTGGCGGGACGGCGTCAGGGTGTCCGGGGATTCCTGGAGGGTCATCTGCTTCATGAGGCGATCCAGGGTGGCCAGAAGGTATTCGTCGGATTTACTGGTCTGGGCGGCGAAGGCCAGCCGCTTGACGGCTGACGGCCCTCCGATCAGGCCCAGGGCGGTGATGGCCTCGCGTTTCAGTTCGGCATGATCGTAAAAGATGAAGTCGGCCACCACATTGATACAGGACGCATCTCCCGACCGGCCGACGGCCGCGATGACCTTCTGCAGGATGTGGCTGTCCGTTTCACTGAGAAGGATGCCCGCAAGTACCGGGGTCGCCTGTCTGAGCTGGTCGGGCGCGGCATGGTCGATCACGGGCAGGATGAACGGGGTATGGGTCCGTGAGCGATCAAGCAGCAGGTCGATCAGGTCATTTCGGAGCTTGGCCGTCAGCGAGGGATTTTCCAGAAGGTGGGTGAGGGCAAAGAACGCGTTGTCCGCCTCGGTGACACTGATGTCGAACAACACGCGGGCCTGGGTTTTTTTATCCCGCGCGGGGAGGTTATCGAGAAGATCTTTGAGCGTCCCCCTGTCGTTTTGGGTGATGCATTGGCTGATCCGGCTGACGTAGGCCTCGTGGGCCAGGGTATGCACAGGTTGCGTCATAGTCTGTTCAATCGTGGAATTTTGGCCCGGCATCGAGGCAGGCTCTAAAGTTTTAGGAAACGAATCAGAAACGATAAATTCATTGGAGTATAGGGGAAAACCCCGGGACTGTCAAAAAAAACCTGAGCCGGGAGGCCCCAGGGCGGGTGTCTGCAGAACGGCTTTCGGAGGATATTGTTTTGATTTCTCATTCAAAAGATGGCAATAATACCCCTGTCGAGACTGCCGGGACACAGGATAATCCGCTGCGGAGAAAGGAGACGGTTCATGGGCTGGCTGGGAAAAGTGATCGGGGGCGCTCTGGGCTATGCACTGGGAGGACCTTTGGGAGCCATTGCGGGGGCGGTGTTCGGGCACACCCTGGATGATATTCCGGACTTGCCGAAGGCCGAGCCCAAACCGAAACTGTCGTCAAACGAACAGACCCAGATGATCTTTTTTGTCGCGGTGTTTTCCATGCTTGCGAAAATGGCGAACGCCGATGGAAAGATCTGTGAACATGAACACGAGATCGTTGAGCAGTTTATCAAAAAAGATCTGCGCCTGAATTCAGAAAGCCGGACGATTGCCATGACAATATTCCGGAAGGCTGTCGATTCCGATGAAACCTTTGAGCAGTTCGCCGTCCAGTTTTACGAGCAATTTCACAGCCAGCCGGGTTTTCTTGAATTTATCCTGGATGTTCTGGTCAGGGTGTCCACGGCCGACGGGACGTTCAGTGACGAAGAGGAAACCCTGCTGCTCAAGGCCGTACGAATCTTTCATTATCCCACCGAATCCTATTTGAAGATCAAGTCCAGGCACATGGCACCGGGTATCGATTACCATGCGGTGCTGGGGTGTGACCGACGGGATTCCGATGAGTTTGTCAAGAAACAATACCGGAAACTGGTCCAGGAATACCACCCGGACAAAATCGCCGCCAAAGGCCTGCCGGATGAATTTGTTGCGTTTGCCTCGGACAAGTTCAGGGAAATTCAGGAAGCCTATGAAAAGGTCTGTCAGGAGAGGGGGATGTGTTGACGGCTCCCATGGACGTAAAGAACCGGAAACATGACGGCGCGGTAAAGCATGTTACATGTAATCGGCCAGTTTGATCGAGGTCTGCCTCAGGTTGTGGCTGAGCACATAAGCCACCCCTTTGAGCAGTTTGATGCCGATGTGGGGATGCTTGGACAGAATCAGTTCGAAGGCGCTTTTCGATAGAATGTACATTTTGCTGTCATCGATGGCCCGGATGGTGGCGAACCGGGGCATGTCCTCGATGATGGCCATTTCACCCGTGGACTGTCCCCGGGTCAGGGTCGCCAGGACCACTTCTTCGCCGGTTGATTCCTTGGTGATCACGACTTCAAGGCGGCCGGTGACGATGAAGCAGATGTAATTGCCCTTGTCCGATTCATTGAAAAGAACCTCGCCGCGTTTGACGTCCATCATGGCGATATGTTTGGCAATCACCTTGATTTCTTCAGGATTGATCCGCTCGAAGAACGGAACACTCATAAAAAAATCCGTGACTTGCTGGGTCAGGTTCTGGCCTGAAATCACCCGGGACGGTATCATGGCACCCTCGTGTTTATCTATGTTGACGGCTTCTTAAAAACGTTGGATGTCTGCGTTGCGCCTCATCCTTCGCCGTTGCCGCTTGTTGATCATGGCCAAAAAATATAACCATTTCTTATGATTGTCAATCCATTGTGACGGCCAGATACGGTCCCGGCCCCGGAGCCCTGTCAATTCATCCTGCATGTGATAAATGAAAAATCGATGACTGTAAACAATAAAAAGGGATCTTTTTCAGCGCGACCTGACCGCCGATCGTCACAATCCGCAGGCCTCGGAGGGTTTGTCTCATCTTTTTAACTTGATATTCCTTGGACACTGTGAAATAAAATTTTGTAACATTCAAAAATCATTGAAATTGTCACAAATGTACGGATCGGAACGGGCCGGAGAGGACGAAACAGGGGCATGATCATGAAATGGCCGGGAAGAATGTTCTCAGATGAGAAAATACATCTTCATCCGCTGACGCTTTCATTTCAGGGTGATCAGGCACATTTTGAGAAGGCCTATCATGTGGGGGTCCACAAAAACCTCAAATACATGTTCGAAATCCGTGTGGTCGTGTTTCTGGCCGGGCTGTTTTACTCCGTATTCGGTGTGCTCGATGTCCTTCTCGTTCCCGATGATTTCAAACCGTTGCTTCTGATCCGTTTCGGCATCGTCCTTCCGTTTATTATCTTTGTGATTTTGTTTTCCTACACACGCTATTTCGGACGATACATGCAGCTGGTCTTCATGGCCACGGTGTTCGTGTCCGGAGGCGGCATCATCGCCATGATCGTGATCACCCCGCCGCCGGCGACCTATTCGTACTATGCGGGGCTGATTCTGGTCTTCATGTTTCAATACACCTTCGGCCGGGTCCGGTTCATCTGGGCCACCACGTCCGGTTGGACCCTGATTCTTGTGTATGAAATGGCCGCTGTTTTATTTACCTCAACGCCGGTGCCCGTGTTGATCAACAACAATTTTTTCTTTATTTGCGCCAACCTGATCGGCATGACCTCATGCTATGTGCTGGAATTTTTCGACCGGCGGAATTTCTTTATGGCTCTTCAGCTTGAGGAGGAGCAGGAAAAAACCAATAAAATCAATGAAGAGCTTGAAAACCGAGTCCTTGAACGAACGGCGCTTTTAAACGAGATGAACAGAAATCTCAAGGTCGAAATCGGCCAGCGGAAGAAAATCGAAGGGGAGCTTCGTAAAATCAAGGACGAGCTTGAAATCCGCGTCGAAGAACGAACCCGGGAACTGATCAACGCCAATCGCGCCCTGGAACGGGCCCGCGACGTTGCCGACGCATCGGCCCGGTCCAAGAGCGAGTTTCTGGCCAACATGAGTCATGAAATAAGGACGCCCATGAACGCCATCATCGGCATGTCCGACCTGGCCATGAATTCGGGGCTCAGCCGGATACAGCGCAACGAGTATCTGGACATCATCCGGACCTCGGCCCGGTCCCTGCTGGGCATTATCAATGATATTCTCGATCTGTCAAAAATCGAATCGGGCCGGCTGGAACTGGACCTCCACCCTTTCAATATCCGTGAGCATGTGGAAGGGGTGGCGGATATGTTTATCCAGGCGGTTCATACCAAAGGTGTTGGGCTGATCGTGGATATCGCCCCGGACGTCCCTGACCTGGTTCGTGGGGATTCTCTCCGTCTGCAGCAGGTTCTGCTCAACCTGATCAGCAACGCCATGAAATTTACCGAGACCGGAGAAATCTGCGTGAAGCTGACCCCGGGGCGTCAGGAGAACGACACGGTGGAGCTGTGCTTCGAGGTGTCGGATACCGGCATCGGCATCGATCTTGAGAAGACCCCGAATCTGTTCGATGCCTTCGCCCAGGCAGACGGGACAATCACCCGAAAATACGGCGGCACCGGCCTTGGCCTGACCATCTGCAATCGCATTGTGACCCTGATGGGCGGGGCCATCTCCGTGGACAGTCGTCCCGGTGAAGGCAGCCGGTTTCAGTTCAATGTGATTCTCGGACGTGAACGGGATGTCCAGGCGGTTTATGTGCCGCGACATCAGTCCCTTCATGGAACGAGGGTCATCACCGTCATCGCCAATCCGAATCTGTCCCATGTGGTGGATCAGATGCTGGAGGGATTCGGTCTCCGGCACCGGTCGGTTTCCTCCGTTGCCGCGCTCGAATCGTTGATCGCCTCATCGGAGAATGGGGCGGTGTGCGACGTGCTGATGCTTGATGAAGAAGTCCTCTCTCCGGAGGATTATGAGAGAATCGGGGAAATCAAAACGGGGTTCCGTCCATCCGGATCGGCGGCCGTCGTGCTGATCGCTTCACTGAAAACCAGGCAGGACAGGGATGCGTTGACGACCCGGGGGATCGATGCGGTGGTGATGAATCCCGTCAAGTCCTCAAGCATGCTTGACGCACTGATGACCCTGGTGAACGGGCAATCGGTCAAACGTCCCCGGCTTGAACGAATCTATCGTAAAACCCATGCCTTCGACGGCATGCATGTGCTTCTGGTTGAAGACAATCTGATCAACCAGATGGTGGCTGTGGAAATTCTTTCCCTGGAAGGCATCCATGTGGAACGCGCGTCAAACGGTTTGGAAGCCATCGAAAAACTGAAAGATCAAACCTTTGATGTGGTGTTGATGGATGTGCAGATGCCCGAGATGGACGGGATCGAAGCCACCCGGATCATTCGGGGAGATATGGCCCTGACCTCCGATACCCTGCCCGTGATCGCCATGACCGCCCATGTGATGCATGACGATCGCCGTCGCTGTCTGGATGCGGGCATGAATGATTTTGTCTCCAAACCCATTGAACGCGAAACCCTGTTCGCCGTTCTTGGAAGGTTTTATCATTCGGGACAGGATCGGACCCCGCCCGCATCGCTTTCGGCCCCATCCGCCGATCAGAGCCGTCCCGCCCTTCCCGGACTCGATGTCCCCGGCGGCTTGAAACGTCTGGGGTGTGATTTTGAGACCTACAGAAGCATTGTGGCCCAGTTTGCAATTTATTTGAAAAGCAATGTGGAACAGCTGAAATACCACGCATCACGAAACGATGGTGAGGGCGTGCTGGCCGAAGCCCATTCGATCAAGGGCTCGGCAGCCAATATTTCCGCTTTTCGGCTTGAACAGGCGGCCCGGCGTATCGAAGGCCTGTCCGGGCAGGGTGAACAAGACCGCCTTTTTGAGGCCATCGTCGAGGTGGACGCCGCGTTCCGGGAATTCGACGCCTCCCAGTCCCGATTGTTTTCAGAGGGCTGATAGGCTTCCCGCCCTTTATTTTTAGACGGCCGCAGAAATAATTGCTTTCAGCCAAGAAAAAACGTTGACAAAGGCACGTTCATGATGTTTATTAAAACTGACATGTCAGTCTAGTCCTGAAAAATTGAAATTTCTTGAACACATTAAAGGAGATGTAAACATGCAGAGCATACCAACAGACATCAGCATCAACGACCTTTTGACCGATCTCAGCCCCCGACTTGCCAAGGAAGGCATCGCCAAAGGCGGCAAGCTTGATGAACTGGCGGGTACGGAATTTACACTGGTGGTCGATGTAGACGGGCAGGGCACCTACAGCTATATCGTCAAAGACGGCAAGGATTTCACGGTCAAGACCGAAGCCATTGACAACCCCATGGTCAAAATCGCCCTCTCCAAAGCCGATCTTGAAAAGATGATCGCCACGAACAACCTGGACATGCTGCTCGGTATCCAGCAGGACCTGAGCAAAGTGAAATACAATGCGCTCAAATCCCTCAAAGGCAGCTTCAACGCCGAACTGAAAAATGCCGACGGCAGTTCCTTCACGATCAAAACCGTTTGCAACGGCGCTGACAGCCCCAACTGCACCTTCAAGATGAAAACCGAGGATTCGGCGAAAATCGCAACCAAACAGGCCCATCCCGTGAATCTGTTCATGAGCGGCGCCATGCAGATCGAAGGCGACATGGCTTTCGCCATGGCCACCCAGCCGATTTTTACCTGATTCAGTCTGTTTCCAAAGAAAGACCGTGTCAACAAAAAAGCCGGAGCGTTCGATCATCGATCGTTCCGGCTTATATTTGGAAGACCTGGTCAGTTATTTGAAGGGGTTACCGTATGTTTCATCATGAACTTTGCTCAAGGAAAGGCTTTCGTATGGATGGCCCTCAAGGTGTTCGTCGGGGTAACCGACGGCGATGAGGGCTTCGACCTCCAGATTGGCCGGAATGCCCAGCAGCTCGGCCACGCGGGCCCGGGCGGTTCTTTCCGGGTCAAATCCCCGTTTCCTGATCTGAATCCAGCAGCTTTTCAGTCCCAACGATTCTGCGGCCAGCTGAATGTAGGTGGCCGCGATGGATGCGTCTTCCACCCAGACATCGCAACGGTCCGGGTCGGCCAGCACCGCGATCCCCAGGGGGGCCTTTTTGAGGAAGGCGGCTCCGTGGGGCTTGCATGAGGACAGATGGGAGAGCATGCGTTTGTCTCTGATCACGATAAATTCCCAGGGGTTGAGGCTCCGGGACGAGGGGCTGCGCAAGGCCGCTTCGATGATCAGGGCCGTTTTTTCCTCTTCCACGGGTTTGTCCCGGAAGGATCGGACGCTTCGTCGATTGCGAATCAGAGACATGAACACGGCGGCGTTACTCCTTTTTTTTCATCGCGTTTTTGAGAAGCTCGCCCATGGTCCCGAGTTTTTCCGATTCGGAGGGCATGAAGCTTTTCCAGTCTTCCTGGGACTCCGTGGAAACGAGGGTCAGGCTGATCCGTCGTTTATCCTCGTCGATGCTTTCCACGCAGACCCGGATCGAATCACCGGTTTTGAGCTTGTCGATGTCCGACGCTTCGCCGGACTGGCTGATTTTTGACTTGGGAAGCAGACCGGTGACGCCCGGTTCAAGCACCACAAACAGTCCGAAGGCTTCTTTTTTGTCCACCGTTCCCGTCAGGGGCTTGCCCAGGGGGTATTTGAGGGTCACCCCCGCCCAGGGATCGCCCTGGGCGTCCTTGATGGACAGAGAGATTCGTTTTTTCTCCGTATCGACATCCTTGATGACCACCTGGACCATATCGCCCAGCGACAGGGCGTCTTCGGGGCGGAGGATGCGCTTGGTGTAACTCATTTCACTGAGGTGGACCAGACCTTCCGTGCCCGGGGCAATTTCGACGAAGGCGCCGAAGGGGGCGAAACGCATCACCTTGCCCGTGACCTGATCACCGGTATGGAACCGTGTTCCGGCCAGTTCCCAGGGGTCCCCCGAGGTCTGTTTGACGGACAGGGCGATTTTGGGATGTTTGCCGCCCTCGGCCTCCTTGACGGACAGTATCCTGACCTTGACCTGATCACCCGGATTGACTGCCTCTTCGGGTTTTTCCACCCGGGACCAGGCCAGCTCGGAAATGTGAATCATGCCTTCGACCCCCGGAATCAGTTCGGCGAATGCGCCGTAGGGCATGAGTTTGGTGATGCGGGCATCGACCACGTCTCCGGCTTTGACGTGTTTGAAGAACTCTTTTTTCTTTTTATCGATTTCGATCTGCAGAAGTTCCCGACGGGACACAACGATATTTCGTCCCTTTTCCTCGTATCGGGTGATAAAGAAGGCCAGTGATTCACCGACATAGGTTTCCGGGTTTTCGACGAAACTCACATCGATCTGACTGATGGGGCAGAACGCCCTCTTGCCGGAAATGTCGATATGGAAACCGCCCTTGATCACCTCTTTGACCTTGCCTTCCACCGGGGTGCGGCTCTTCCAGGCGTCGCGGAGTACCAGATCGTCTCCGGAACCGGACAGGGCCCGGGAGAGAATCACTTCGCTTTCGGTCACCGACACCACATAGAGTTCGATTTTATCGCCGACCGTGTAAGGACACTCTCCGTTTTCATCACACAGTTCGATCTTGTCCACCACGCCGTCGCTTTTTGTCCCGGTATCCACATAAACGGTGCTTGAACCGATGGAGATGATTTTCCCTTCGATACGGTCGCCCTGATTGATTTCCTGATTCATTCCGGCGCTGTACTGTTCGAAAAGGTCGGCAAAGCTTTCTTCGGGCTGTTCCATTTTTTCATCGTTTTCAGACATGATTTGACTCCGGGCCTGTTGCATCGGGCCGTTTTAATGGGTTTGATCGGGGTGGCTGTGACATGTTTTCGAGGTCCTCGGGTGAAACGGGGCGCAACCAGCGCCCGCGCATTTCACGTATCCCATTACCAGCAGCCGTCATCGATTGCAAGGAAAGTTTTCCGGGGCCACAACCAATTGTTTGACAGATGCGACCGAACTCGTGTAATAAACGTTTTTTCTTTGAAATAACGATTGTATCTTGTTCGATGAACATACTATAATGCCCGAATCGTTGAATGACACGGTGAAAATGCGGCTCTGATCGTTTTAAGCCTTTGATATGAAAGGCTTTATGAATAAGGAAAGACCATGAAGGAAAACAGAGAAAAAGGTCGGATCGGCATCGCTTCGATGCTCGAAAAAACCGAGATCAAAGATTATTTCGATACCCTGTTCATTCTGGTCCTGGGTATCGAATTTGTCATTTTCGTGGCCCATTTCATCGGGTCCATCGGTCCGGACAAGGGCGTCTTCCCCTGGAAACAGTATTTTTTCGTCTCGTTTATCACCCCCATTGTTCTGGTGTTTCTGATCGGTCTGGTGATCATCGGGTTCAATTATTACATCTTCGGCAACGATTACACCGGTGAGACATCCGATGCCGATGCCTCCGACGACGGCGATAAGTCCCTGCGCCTCACCACCCGTAACGTGCTCCGCTTTCTCAACCGGATGCCTGTTCTGGCCGGTCTGTTTTCCATCGGTCTGGGGTCGGTGGTTCTGTACAAGCTCGATGCCATTTTGAAGGTCGTCGGTCATGTGGGTGAACGAACGGCCTTTTACATTTTCATCATGCTCGCCGTCATCGTGGCCGGGGCTCTGATTTTTCTACTATTGTGGCTGTTTTGGAAATTCCGGCTTCACAAGCTTGAAATCGAACGACGCTGGGAGTTCAGGAACCGTGTCATGGAACGATCAGGCCTGATCATTCTTGAAAACAACATGGTCCTCGACGAACAGGGCAAGGTGCTGACCCAGGCCGAAACCCAGGGCCGGATAGAGGCCCCGCAGGTGGAGGAGGAACATAAGAAACTCCCCTTTATCCCTCGAAATTTCATGATGAAATAAGACGGACGGCCCCTAAAAAAGTCAATTCACGGAAAGATGATGTGCTTCGGAAACCCTTCCCGGTATTTGAAATAATCGTTTATTATGCGTGCATGATCAAAGACCAACGGGGAGGGCAGGGAGTTTCGGGTGAACAGCCCCGCGGCTTTTGCGTCGTCGGCGGCCGTGAGGACGCCTTTTCCCCGTGCGAGGAACACCGTTGAGACTGTGTGATGCCTGGGGTCCCGCCCGGGGTCGGAGTAGGTATGGAATTGTTCGGTCAGGTCGACGTCCAGGGAAGTTTCTTCTCTAGCCTCCCGAACGGCGGCTGATTCCAGGGACTCACCGTAGTCCACGAACCCTCCGGGGATGGCCCAGCCGTGGGGCGGGTTTTTGCGTTCGATGAGGACGATGCCCTGATCGGTTTCGATGATGATGTCCACGGTGACAAGCGGGTTGCGATGGGTTTTTTCAGCCATGATTTTCGTCCTTGTGTGACATGTCTGTTTTGTGATGATGCTGGGCGACGACAGTATTCGCGCGTCATTGTGTGACGAGAATGGCGTGCATGTCAATAGATTTATTAGGGAAACATTCGGGAAGACGGCTGATGACACATGATGCGCCCGTTCAAAAAAAACAGAAACCCATGGCGGTTCGATCCGCTGCCTGGATGGAAACCCTCCAAAAGGGCCTGGCGTTTTTTTCGGTCCGGCCAACCCCCGTCATGCTCGAGCAACTGGCCTTTCATGCCGCAGAGATGCTGTTTTGGAATAAAAAAACCAACCTGACGGCCATCACCGACCCCTATGAGGTGGCGGTCAAGCACATGATCGATTCGGCGGCGGCCCTTTCCATCATCCCCCCGTCCTCGTCCGTGCTCGACCTGGGCTCCGGCGGCGGCTTTCCGGGCCTGCCCCTTAAAATTCTCTGCCCCTCCCTGAGCGTGACCCTGGTCGACGCCTCCCGGAAAAAGGTCAGCTTTCTCAAGCACGTGATCCGGACCCGGTCGTTGAAAGGAATCGAAGCCCATCACGGCCGCGGAGAAGACCTGGCCTGCGATCCGACCTTTCGGGGCGCCTTCGATGTGGTGATCAGCCGGGCCTTCTCCGGCCTTGACGTCTTTGTGCCCATGGCGCTGCCCTTTCTCAGGCCGGACGGCCGGATCATCGCGATGAAGGGGAAGGATATCGATCAGGAGGAACGCCTGTTCGACGCTGTCGCCGGAACCCTTGCCGACGGATCAGCCGTTACCGCCCGCGATCTCGATCTGACGCGGACTCTGTACACGCTGCCCTTCATCGCGTCCCGGCGGGCTTTTCTGGTTATCGGTCTGAAAAAATAATCATATAATATCGTTGACATGGATCATTCATCTGGCTAAATTTGTGAGTTTCAATGGCCGAGAACAACACTAATCCGTATTATCTGGAGGCTCCATGGATTACAAACAGACGCTCAACCTTCCTGCAACCGACTTTGCAATGAAGGCCAATCTTCCCACCCGTGAACCCCAACAGCTCAAAGCCTGGGAAGAGAGCAGACTTTATGAAAAAATCAGGGCCGCGTCCAAGGGGCGCACCCCCTTCATTCTGCATGACGGCCCGCCCTATGCCAACGGCAACCTCCATATCGGTCACGCCCTGAACAAGATTCTCAAGGATATCATTATCCGTTCGCGCCAGATGGCGGGATTTGACGTGCCTTATGTGCCCGGCTGGGACTGTCACGGCCTGCCCATCGAGCATAATGTGGACAAGGCCCTGGGCTCGAAAAAGAAGGACCTGACCCAGGCCCAGATCCGGCAGAAGTGCCGGGAGTACGCCGCCTCTTTTGTCGATATCCAGCGGGAGGAGTTCAAACGCTTCGGCGTTATCGGCGAGTGGGACAATCCCTATCTGACTATGGATTACGCCTTCGAGGCCCGCATTGCCAAGGAGTGCGGAGAGTTCGCCGTTAATGGGGACATGTATATCGGCAAGAAACCCATTCACTGGTGCTGCAGCTGCCAGACGGCCCTGGCCGAGGCGGAAATCGAATACAAGGACCACACCTCCTCGTCCATTTATGTGAAATTTCCCTTCAAGGAGGATCCGGCGCTGATCGATCCGGCGCTTTCCGGAAAATCCGTGGCGGTGGTCATCTGGACCACCACGCCCTGGACCATCCCGGCCAACCTGGGCGTTTGTCTGAATCCTGATTTTGTCTATGCGGCCGTCGAGGTCGGCGGCGAGGTTCTGATCGTGGCCAGGGAGATGGTCGAGCAGGTGATGAACGAATTCGGGTTTGCCGATTATACCCTCCTTGCCGACATTCCGGCGCCGCGTCTGGAAAACAAGCATTGCCGTCATCCTTTCTATGACCGGGACTCCCTGATCGTCCTGGGGGATCACGTCACCACCGAATCGGGGACCGGCTGCGTGCATACCGCTCCGGGCCATGGTGCAGACGACTATATCACCGGTCTGCGCTACGGGCTCGAACCCTATTCTCCGGTGGGAGACGGAGGGTGCTACGCGGAGGACCTGCCTCTGTTCGGCGGTCAGTTCATCATGAAGGCCAACGCCGCCATCATCGCCCTGATGGCTGAAAACGGCGCGTTGATCAAGCAGGAGGACATGAAGCATTCCTATCCCCATTGCTGGCGCTGCAAAAAACCCGTGATCTTCCGGGCCACGCCCCAATGGTTCATTTCCATGGACAAGACCGGTCTCCGGCAGAAAGCCCTGACGGAAATCGATTCGGTGTCCTGGATTCCCGCCTGGGGCCGCGAGCGCATCTACGGCATGATCGAAAACCGGCCGGACTGGTGCGTGTCCCGCCAGCGGTCATGGGGTGTGCCCATTCCCGTGTTCTACTGCGAATCCTGCGGTGAGGTTCATGTGACCGACGCCTCGGTGGAAAAAATCTATCAGCTTTTCAAACAGCACGGCGCCGATATCTGGTTTGACTGGTCGGCCGGGGACCTTCTGCCCGATGATGCGGTCTGCGCCTCCTGCGGCAAGACGGCGTTCAAGAAAGACAGCAATATTCTGGATGTCTGGTTCGATTCCGGGGTCACCCACGCGGCGGTGCTGACCGAGCGGGAAGGCCTTTCCCGGCCGGCGGATCTGTATCTTGAAGGCAGCGACCAGCATCGGGGCTGGTTCCACAGCAGTCTGCTCACATCGGTGGGCAAAACGGGAAAAGCCCCGTACAAGGCGGTGCTGACCCACGGATTCGTGGTGGATTCCAAGGGCCACAAGATGTCCAAATCCGAAGGCAATGTCATTGCGCCCAAGAAGGTCATCGATCAGTACGGCGCCGAAATTCTGCGGCTTTGGGTGGCCTCGTCCGATTACCGCGACGACGTGCGGATTTCGGACAATATCCTCAAACAGCTGAGCGACGCCTACCGGCGCATCCGGAACACCTGCCGATACATGCTGAGCAACCTGAACGATTTCGATCCCGTGACCGACGCCGTGGCGTACGACGATCTTTCCGATGTGGACAAATACACCCTCCACAAGCTCGGCGTTCTGATCGAAAAGGCCCTCAAATCATACGAAACCTATGAGTTTCATGTGATTTACCACGCCCTTTATAATTTCTGCTCCATCGATCTGTCGTCCTTTTATCTGGATATCGCCAAGGATCCCCTGTACGTGCTTCCGAAAAATGCCCGCAAACGCCGGGCCATCCAGACGGTGATGGAGATCCTGACCCGTTCCCTTTCGAAACTGATGGCACCCGTTCTGCCGTTCACGGCCGACGAGGTCTGGCAGCACATGCCGGTCTGGCCCGGCAAGGAGGCGTCCATTCATCTGGCCGACCAGGCGGCGGCGGTGCCCCAGTGGAAAAACGAAACCCTGGCCGGGCGCTGGGACATGATCCTCGATGTGCGCGGAGAGGTGACCAAGGCCCTTGAAACGGCCCGGATCAAGAAACTCATCGGCCACCCGCTGGACGCGTCGGTGACCCTTTTTGCCTCGGGCGAGTGCCGGAATGTTCTTGAATCCTATGCCGATATCCTCAAGGAGCTTTTCATCGTGTCCCGGGCAGTCCTGGCCGATGACGGGGCGGACACGGATTACGTGAGCGAGGAGATCGACGGGCTGCGGATCGGCATCGGCAAGGCCCCCGGAGAGAAATGTGAGCGCTGCTGGAATTACGATGCAACGACCGGCAAGGATCCTCGCTTTGAAAATGCCTGCGCCCGCTGTTGTGCGGCATTGGAAGAGATCGGTTTCTCATGACCCGGGAAAAATGGATCAGACTGATGAGCGTTTCCGGGCTGACCGTTCTTCTCGATCAGATCAGCAAGATCGTCATCGTGCGGTTTCTTGCATACGGTGAGAGCATTCCCGTCATTCCCGGATGCTTCAACCTGACCTATGTGCTGAATCCGGGCGGAGCCTTCGGACTGTTCGCCGGCCACAGTCAGTGGGTCCGCATCATGCTGTTTCTTGTGTTTTCCCTGGTGGCGGTGGGGTTTATCTTTTACCTGTACCGGGACGTGCCTCCGACGCATCCCATGCTGGCGAGCGCCCTGGCCCTGATTCTGGGCGGGGCCGTGGGGAACCTGATCGACCGGATCCGCATGGGGAAAGTGGTTGATTTTCTCGATGTCTATGCCGGTTCGTACCACTGGCCGGCCTTCAATGTGGCGGACAGCGCCATCTGCATCGGTGTGGGTGTGTTTGTTTATCACATGGTGTCCGGCAAAATGCCCGAAGGCGGCAACCCCTTGTCCTGATAGACGGCGGCGGTTTATCCGGCGCGCAATAAGGAAGACGATTCCATGCATCCTGTTCTGTTCGAATTCAAGCACCTTGTGATCCATACCTACGGTTTTTTCATCGCCCTGGGCTTCCTCGCCGCCATCATTATCTCCAAGAGGGAGGCCCGTCTTGCAGGAGAAGACCCGGAAAAAATAACGGACTTTATCTTCTGGATTCTGGTGTCCGGCATCGTGGGTGCCCGGGTCTTTTATGTGATTGTTTACTGGGACCAGTACTACCCCGGCCGACTGACCGATGTGATCAAGGTCTGGGAGGGAGGCCTTGTGTTTTACGGCGGCTTTATCGGCGCCCTCATTGTCTCTCTGGTTTACATCCGCGTCACGAAACTCAACTACTGGAAGACCATCGACATCATCACGCCGGCTATTCCCTTCGGCCATTTTCTCGGACGCCTGGGCTGCTTTTCCGCCGGATGCTGTCACGGAAGATCCTGTGACCTGCCCTGGTCGGTGACCTTCAGCCATCCCGAATCCCTGGCGCCCCTCCATGTGCCCCTGCACCCGACCCAGCTCTATTCGTCTTTCAGCAACCTTTTGATCTTTCTGTTTATTCTGAATTACAAACGGTTCAAACGCTTTGACGGACAGGTGTTCTGGACCTATGTGATCATCTATGCCCTGGCGCGGTCCATCCTTGAAACCTTCCGGGGCGACTTCAGGGGAGCCGAGATTTTCGGCGTGCTGTCCGTGTCCCAGGGCGTGGCCCTGGTTATGGGCATCGCGGCCCTTGTCATGCTCACGTACCTTTATCGGCGAAGGACCTGACCGTCGGCGCCATCGTCCTGTTCCGGCATCGGATTGACGCGCACGCGATTGTGAACCGTTATGGCCGAGTTGAATTACAAAAATCTTGAATCCTATCTGTCAGGCCTCTCCACAGGCGGTGCCGCCCCGGTGTATCTGGTCCACGGGGATGAGTATCTGACCCGATCGGCGGCGGACGCTCTGCTCGACACGCTGGTTCCGGCGTCCCGGCGAAGCTTCGCCTATGAACCCGTGGACGAGGATACGGAAAGCATGGCCGATGTGATCGAGAGGCTGAACACCTTTTCCATGATGCCCGGGGCCAAGGTCGTCTCCCTCATCGATTCCAAGATTTTTCACTCCAGGCAGGATCTGGGCAGTCTGCTGAAAAAGTGCAAGGGCGCCTGGGATGCCGGAGACCGCAAAAAAGCGGTTCGGCTGCTTTCGTCGCTTCTGGGCCTTTCCGGCGTGACCGCCGAGGAAGCCCGGACGGAATCGGGTCGGGCTGCGTTCAAGTATGACGAGACCGTGGCCGATGACGGCGCCTTTCTGTTCGAGGCGCTGAACTATCTTTCCGAAAACCCGCCTTCGGTCAAGGCGTCGGGTGATCCTGCCAAGCTTCTCAAGGATGCGATTGAAAAAGGGTTTCCCAAAAACCACCACCTTCTGATCACCACCGAGGTCACCGACAAACGCAAGGCCCTGTACCTCGCCGTCAAAGAGGCGGGCGTGATTATCGACTGTTCCGTACCCAAGGGGGATCGCAAGGCCGACAAGGATGTCCAGGAAGGGGTTCTTCGGGAAAACATGGCCCGCCTGCTCACGCCGAGCGGCAAACGCATGGATCCGGATGCCTACCGTTATCTGTGCGACATGACCGGCTTCGATCTGAGGGCCTTCGTCGGAAACCTGGAAAAGCTGATCATCTTCAGCGGGGATCGGCCCGCCATTACCCTGGCCGACGCACAGGCCCTGCTTCAGCGCTCCAAGCAGGACCCGATTTACGAACTGTCCGGGGCCCTGGCCGAAAGGAATCTGGACAATGCCCTGTTCTTCACGGGGACGCTTCTGGCCAACGCGGTGTTCCCCCTCCAGATTATGGCCGTCATCGTCAATCAGCTCCGGCGTCTGATTCTTGCCAAAATCTTTATCATGGGCCTGCCCCGGGGAACCTTTCAGGGGAACATGGATTTTAACCGGTTCAAAACCCGGATCATGCCTCTGATCAAGGATCACGACCGGACGGTGCAGGAACGTGTCCTGGCCCGGGAAACCGCTCTTTCCGACCCCCCGGCCGACGGTAAAAAAGAAAAGAAGATCAAGGCCGAAACGGATCTGATCCTGGCGAAAAACCCCAACAGCCCTTATCCCGTTTATCTTCTGCTTGTCAATGCCGAGCGATACCGGTACGATGAACTGATCACGGCCTATGAGGCCGCCTGCCGTGCCGATATCCGGCTTAAAAGCACCGGTGAAAACCCCAAACTGGTTCTTGACGACCTGCTGATCCGGATCGTCAGGCCCATGGAGACTGCACATGACGCACGATAAAACAAGCTCGAAAACGAAAATCGTCTGTACCATCGGTCCGGCCTGCGACAGTCCGGACATGATCCGGAGCCTGATCGAAAAAGGGATGAACGTGGCCCGGTTGAATTTTTCCCACGGGCGGCACGACGAGCATCTGGACAAAATCCGGACCATCCGGGCCGTGTCGGAGCAGATGAGACGATCCATCGCCATTTTGCAGGATCTTTGCGGCCCGAAAATCCGCGTGGGCCGGATCACGGACCCCGGTATCAGTCTTCGCCCGGGGGAAAGCCTGATCCTGACCAGTGACGAGATCATGGGCGGGGGCAACCGGGTGTCGGTGTCCTACAAGCCTCTGCCGTCGGAAGTCAAGGTCTCCGACATCATCCTGCTGGCCGACGGGATGATGGAGCTGATCGTCCGTGACATTCGGGGAGGCGACATCCACTGTGACGTGATCATCGGCGGCACCCTGACGTCCAACAAGGGCATCAACCTGCCCAGCGGCACCATCAAGGCGCCGTCGCTGACCGACAAGGACCGTGAGGACCTGGCCTTCGGCATCGCCCACGACGTGGACTACATTGCCCTTTCCTTTGTCCGCACCCCCGAGGATGTGCGTGAACTCAAAGAGATTATCGCCCAGGCCGGCAAGGATATCCCCGTGGTGGCCAAAATCGAAAAACACGAGGCCATTGACAACATCGAAGGCATTTTGAATGAAACCGACGCCGTGATGGTGGCCCGGGGGGATCTGGGGGTTGAAATTCCCCTGGAAAAGGTTCCCGAACTCCAGAAAATGCTGGTCCGGCGGGCCAATGAACGGGGCAAACCGGTGATCGTGGCCACACAGATGCTGCGGTCCATGGTCGATTCTCCCCGTCCCACCCGGGCTGAAGCCAACGATGTGGCCAATGCCGTGCTCGACGGCGCCGATGCCGTGATGCTGTCCGAAGAGACAGCCAGCGGGTCCTATCCCCTTTTCGCCGTGGAATACATGTCCCGGATCGCCCTCAACGCGGAAAAGGATTATCCCCATGACCGCTACCTGACCCTGGCCACCCATGAACCGAATATCGCACGGTCCGTGGCCTATGCCTCATGTGTTCTGGCCGAACACCTGAATGCCTCGGCCATTGTGGCCTCCACCAAATCCGGATTCACGGCCAAGCAGATTTCTCGGTTCCGGCCCCAGGCCAAACTGGTGGCCCTGTCCCCGGACCCGCGGTCCCTTCGCCGCCTTTCGCTTTATTGGGGCTGTGAATCCGGGCTGGTCACCGTCCCGAAAAGCACCGACGAGATGATCGAAAAGGTCGCCGAATCCGCCCTGGAAACGGGCAAGGTCAAAAAAGGAGACCTGATCGTCATCACCGGCGGCCATCCGGTCTGGGTCGAAGGCACCACCAACATGATGAAGGTCAAACGGCTATAATTGTTCGCTTTAGGATGTCCCGGTAGATGTCCAGAAATTCATCAGAAAAAAGAACGAAGATGATGGTTTCAAGCTCCGGGTGTTTTTTAAGGAAATCCATGCAGGTGCCGACGGCGATTTCGGCCGCGTCGGCAACGGGGTAGCCGTAGACCCCGCAGCTGACGGCCGGGAAGGCGATGCTTCGGATGCCGCGGCTCACGGCCAGGGCCAGGCTGTTGGTGTAGCATTTCTTTAAAAGCACCGGATCATCGGGGCTGCCGCGGTAGATCGGCCCCACCGTATGGATCACGTAAGGGGCTTTGAGATTGTAGCCTCTGGTCAGTTTCGCTTCACCGGTGGGGCAGCCCCCAAGGGCCCGGCATTCGGCCAGAAGTCCGGGCCCGGCGGCCCGGTGGATGGCCCCGTCCACGCCGCCTCCTCCCAAGAGGCTTGAATTGGCCGCGTTCACGATGGCGTCGGTGTCCATCCGGGTGATGTCGCCTTTCAGGCATGTGATGCGTGATCGGAAATCGTTCATGGGGGAACCTCCTGTCGGAAATAAAAAACCATCGTTATGTCAACGGGTGGGTCGTAGGATGGGCAACGCGAAGCGTGCCCATCCTTTTTATGTCATGTCCGGTCTATCCATGGCCTTATCATTATAGTATAGTGAATCAAGGCTGTTTCGTTTCCGTCGCGGAGTGATCGCTCCGCAATTCAAACACAGTATCAGGAGGGTACCATGGCTGTACTGACGATTTCAAGGCAGGAAGGAAGTCTGGGAGACGACATCGCAGAGGCCGTTGCCCGGGCCATGAATTATTCTCTGTTTGACAAGCACCAGATCCATGACATGGCCGCAGGATTTTCAGGTGATTTTTCATCGGAAATGGATGTGATTACCAATGAAAACAAGCCGGGTTTTTTTGATTTTCTGTTTCATCAACGGTCCATTTACGGCCATCTGATAGCCTCGATGATCTATGAATCGGCGGCCAGGGATCGGTGCATCATCCTGGGTCGGGGCGGACAGTACCTGCTGAGCGGCAAGTCCCATGTGATCAATGCCCGGCTGGTGGCCCCCTTCGATCTGCGTGTCCGGCGGGTCATGGACCGGCTTCAGCTTGACAAAAAAATCGCCTCCGAACTGGTCCGGACCTCGGATCAGAAACGTGAGGAATTCATCGCCTACCTGTATCGGGAAAAGGTCGGGGACGCCAAATGGTATGACATCGTGATCGATACGGATCGTTTTCCCAAAGACCGTGTGGTGGACTTCCTGGTTCGGGAACTGACGCGGCTGGAAACCGAGTTTCCCCTGACCGAGGAGGACAGCCGGACGTACCGGAAGCTGTCCCTTGAAAAACGCATCGAAATCGTGCTGATGAAGGAAATGCAGGAATCCAATTACGTCAAGGTGACCGCCTCCCACGACGGGCATGTGATTTTGTCCGGCTATCTGGCCACCGATGCTGAAAACAAGGCGGTCTTAAGGCATGTCCGTCATGTGGACGGGGTGGTTTCGGTGGAAAACAAGATCATCGTCTCCCAGTTCCCTGTCCGTCCCTGGTACTGATCGTCGCTGCAAAAGGATTTGTGACTTGACGGGATTTGGTGTACAAGAGGGCCGTGTTTGACCCCGGCCCCCGAGCCGTATGCCATGACCGTCAACAGGGGAGACCTGTGTATGAAAATGCAAGTACCTGATTACATAATGAAACTCAAGCCGTATAAACCCGGCAAACCCATCGAGGAGCTGGAGCGTGAATACGGCATTGCAGGCTCCATCAAGCTGGCCTCCAACGAAAATCCTTTGGGACCGCCCGAGTCGGCACTTGCCGCCATTGGTGCCGCCCTGGGAAAACTGCACCGTTACCCCGACGGCAGCGGCTTTTACCTGACGCAGAAACTCGCTGAAAAGAATAACGTGTCCGCAGACAGCATCGTGCTGGGCAACGGGTCCGACGACATCATCGGTCTTCTGACCCGGGCCTTCCTCAAACCCGATGATGAAGCGATCATGACCCAGCCGTCTTTTCTGATGTACGACATCATGGTGGCCTCGACGGGTGCCCGGTCGGTCTTCGTCCCCCTTGCCGGTATTGAGCGGTCTTTCGACATCGACCTTGACGCCGTGATCGGGAAGATTACCCCCCGCACGCGGATGATCTTTCTGACCAATCCCAACAACCCCACGGGAACAATCATCCGCAACGATGATTTTGAGGCTTTTTGCGCACGGATTCCGAAAGACATCGTTCTTGTCATCGATGAGGCCTACATCGAGTTCGCCGCCGACCCGGCCTGCATGAAGGGCCGGGACTATATCGGTCGGGATCTCCCCGTGGTGGTGCTTCGCACCTTTTCCAAGGCCTATGGCCTCGCCGGAATCCGCGTGGGATACGGGATCATGGCTCCGGCCGTCGCCCAGGTCCTGAACCGGGTGAGAATGCCGTTCAATGTCAACAGCCTGGGGCAGGTTGCGGCCCTGGCCGCCCTGGACGACGAGGCTTACCTGAAACGCGGGCTTGATCTGATTCACGGCGGTCTGACCTTTCTTTACGGAGAATTGGACCGCCTGGGTCTGGCGTACTTTAAAACCCAGTCCAATTTTTTTCTGATCGATGTCAAACGCCCGTCCGACGAGGTGTTCGAGCGTCTCCTGCGTGAGGGGGTCATCGTTCGGTCCATGTCGTCCTACGGGTTTCCCGAATACATCCGTGTGACCGTGGGTCTGCCCGAAGAAAATCAGCGGTTTATTCGTTCCCTTGAAAAGGTGATGAAGCCATGAATCCCATTGTCATCACCATCGACGGACCGGCCGGTGCCGGGAAAACCACCGTCAGCAAACGTCTTGCCGAAAAACTGGGCTACCGTTACGTGGATACCGGAGCCCTGTATCGCGGGGTGGCCTACGAAGCCGTCCGGGCCGGAATCGATGCCGCGGACGATGCGGCCCTCGAAGCCCTGTGCGCCACGCTCGATCTTCGTCTGGTTCTGACGGACAAGGGCCTGCGTCTTCTGTCCGGGGAACGGGATATTTCCGATCAGATCCGGACGCCCGCCATGTCCATGATGGCCTCGGCCGTATCGGCCCGACCGGTGGTCCGGGCCTTTCTGCTTGAACTCCAGCGCAAGCTTGGCCGGGAGAAGGGCGCGGTGTTCGAAGGCCGGGATATGGGCACCGTGGTTTTTCCCCAGGCGGAGGTGAAGTTTTACCTCGACGCCTCTCCCGAGGTCCGGGCCTACCGCCGCTACCTCGAACTCAAAGAAGGCGGCGACATCACCCTTTCCGAGGTCGAGGCAGATATTCGTAAACGCGATGCCAACGACAGCTCCCGCGCCCTGGCCCCCCTCAAGCCCGCCGAAGACGCCGTGATCATCGACGCCACCCCCATCGAGGTCGACGAGGTGATCGAGACCATGATTGCCCGCATAAAAAGCGTGAATCCCCAATAAAAGTGATTGTTTTTTCAGGCCTGAACTGATAATTATGCAAAATTATGCGTTCTGCCCCCGGGCGGGCGCATAAAATAAAATTATTAGGAGCTTAGTTAATGAGTACTGAAACACAAATCAACGAAGGTAACAAGACACAGAGTGTCGAACTCGACATGTTCGGAGATCCCGTCGGACGTGACATCACGGCCAACGATCAGGACATGGAGCAATTTTTTCAGATGTATGAAGAAAGCTTCAAACGGTTCGCCGAAGGTGAACTGGCCCAGGGCCGCATCATCGCCGTGGACAATGACCACGTGCTGGTCGACGTGGGGTACAAATCCGAAGGTCAGATCGCCATCCATGAATTCAAGGACGAAA
This sequence comes from Desulfatiferula olefinivorans, assembly GCF_054657895.1. Classification (NCBI taxonomy): domain Bacteria; kingdom Pseudomonadati; phylum Thermodesulfobacteriota; class Desulfobacteria; order Desulfobacterales; family Desulfobacteraceae; genus Desulfatiferula; species Desulfatiferula olefinivorans. Next base: position 138,003 of record NZ_BAAHXV010000003.1, read on the forward strand.
ACGGCGAAGTCAACGTCCAGATCGGCGACAGGGTCGAAGTCATGGTGGAACTCTGGGACGAGGATGAAGAACGTGTGATCCTGTCCAAGGACAAGGCCGCGAAGATCAAGGTCTGGGAAAGCATCAAGGAAATCCACGACGCCAACGGCACCGTGGAAGGTGTCATCACCAGCCGGGTCAAAGGCGGTTTCTCCGTGGATGTGGGCATTCCCGCCTTCCTCCCCGGTTCACAGGCGGATCTTCGGCCCATCCGGAACCTTGACGAAATGGTCGGCCAGACCTTTACCTTCAAAGTTCTCAAGTACAACAGAAAAAGAAGCAACATCGTTCTTTCACGTCGCGCCATTCTCGAAGAACAGCGCGAAAGCATCCGTTCAGCGACCCTCGAAAACATCCATGAAGGCAAGGTCATGGACGGCGTGGTCAAGAACATCACCGAATACGGTGTGTTCGTGGATCTCGGCGGGGTAGACGGTCTTCTCCATATCACGGATATTTCCTGGGGCCGCGTCAAGCATCCCTCCGAAATGTTCTCCGTGGGTGACAATATCACCGTGAAGATTCTGTCGTTCGACATTGAAAAAGAACGTGTTTCCCTGGGTATGAAACAGCTGTCAGAAGATCCCTGGTCTGTGGCGGCCAAGAAATACCCCGTGGGCTCCAAAGTCACCGGCAAGGTGGTCAGCCTGACCGATTACGGCGTGTTCGTCGAACTCGAAGAGGGCATCGAAGGGCTGGTCCATGTGTCTGAAATGTCATGGACCCGCAAGATCCGTCATCCTTCCAAGGTCATCTCCGCCGGCGAAATCATCGAAGCCATCGTTCTGGACATCAAACCTGAAAGCCGCAGGATCTCCCTGGGCATGAAACAGGTGGCCCAGAATCCCTGGGAAGTGATCAGCGAAAAATATCCGATCGGCACCATCATCGAAGGCAAGATCAAGAACATCACCGATTTCGGTCTGTTCATAGGAATCGATGATGAAATCGACGGGCTCGTTCATATTTCCGACATTTCCTGGACCAAACGTATCAAGCATCCGTCTGAAGTTTACAAGAAGGGTGACGTGGTTCAGGCCGTGGTCCTCGACATCGACAAGAACAACGAACGGTTCTCCCTGGGCATCAAACAGACCCAGGACGATCCCTGGAAGAGTGTCGCGGAACGCTATGCCGTCGGGACTGAAATCACCGGAACCATCACCAACGTGACCGACTTCGGCGTGTTTGTCGAGCTTGAAGAAGGCATCGAAGGTCTGGTCCATGTTTCCGAGATCAGCAAAGAAAAGGTCAAGACCCCCGTGGGAACCTACAACGTGGGCGAGGCCCTCACCGCCAAAGTGATGAACATCAACAGCGATGAGCGCAGGATCGGTCTTTCCATCAAACGCCTTGAAATGGATGACGACAAGGCGATTCTCTCGGAATACGTCAGCAAAATGAAACCGGCCACCTCGGTGTTTGGTGAAATTCTGCAGGATCAGTTGAAGAGCGAGCAGGAAAAACGATCGGTGGAAGGGTCCGACGACGACGCCAAATAGGGGCACGCGACCCTTGGATACTCGTTTTTGACTCTGTCAGCGTCTGATTGGCCCCGGAGGATTCCTATCCTTCGGGGCCTTTTTATTCCGGCCGAACCCCGGGCCGGGACCACTCATGAAAAGGAAGCACCCTTATGTTTTCACGCAGACATCCGTTTATGTTCTTTATCATGGTCATGGCCGGAATCATGGCCGGCACCGTCATTTTGCTTACCCTGATCGTTTCCTCGCGGCTGGGACGATCCGTCATGCCCGAGGGGGAGCAGGTGGGGGTGATCGAGATTGCCGGTGTGATCTCGGACGCCCGGACCATTTGCGATGACCTGAAATCGTTCCGGGAGGATGAAAACATCAAGGCCATCGTGATCCGCATCGACAGCCCCGGCGGCGGCGTGGGCCCGTCCCAGGAAATCTACCGCGCCATCGGCAAGGCCCGCGAGAAAAAACACGTCATCGCCTCCATGGGCGCCCTGGCTGCTTCCGGGGGCTATTACGCCGCCGCCGCCACCGAGGGCATCATGGCCAGTCCCGGCACCATCACCGGCAGCATCGGCGTGATCATGGGGTATACCAACTTCAAGGATATCTTCGATAAGGTCGGTCTGGTGCCCGTGGTCATCAAAAGCGGTGATTTCAAGGATACGGGCTCACCGGTCCGGGACATGCGCGAGGATGAAAAGATCTTTCTCCAGAAATTCGTCGATACCATCCACGATCAGTTCGTGCGCGACGTGTCCACCGGCCGAAACATGCCCTACGAGACGGTTCAATCCCTGGCCGACGGCCGCATCTACGCCGGCTCCGAAGCCATGGAACTCGGCCTCGTCGACCGCCTGGGCAACCTGGAGGACGCCGTGGACTGGGCCGGAGAACTGGCCGGCATCGAGGGTGAGATCACCGTGGTCTATCCCCCCGAACCCAAACGATCCCTCATCGAATACCTGACCGATTCCACCATTGACGGTATCACGAAAATCATCGGCGAAGCTCACATCAGCGGCGGCTATCTCTATCGCCCGGGTTTGTAGCCCCATATGTTGGGTGTTCACCACGGAGTCACGGCGAGCACGGAGAAAAAAAGGAAAAGGGAGAAGATAAAAACAGGCCTTCGGCGACCCTGCCGGGGGCCAAACTTTTGAAAAGTTTGACAAACGGGATTTCTGGCCTCTCACAAAGGCACAGAGTCACAGGGAAAAACAAGGCATATCACCGGGCAAAGCCCGTGAAAACGCTGCACCATCCCGCCTAATACACACCACCGCCCCGCAAAAACAATGGCCCATATGAGGTCGGGTTGAGGAATGTAATCCGACAAATAACCGTAATAATTATAAAAATATGTCAACGACGGCAATGGCCATTTTCTTTCTGCCTCAAACGCCACACGAGAGCACATGCCGCAAACCATACACCATGTCTTTGCCAACCCACCCAAGACGTATTCGGAGAGGGAATCTTTGTCTGCTGCTCTTTTGCTTGACTTCCTGGTGAGGATGATATCTATTTTTAAATAATTTTTACGAACTCGAAAAAAAAGTCACGTTTCAGACGGCTCCGGAAAAAGTTCGAGGTCAAGGATTGCGAATCCCTAAGGAGGGAGTATTGACTTTCTTTAGCATAGTAAAAGTGGTAATAGACCAACATTGACGGTTTTGTAACACCTTGCCACATTGAACGGAGGCCCTTGATGTACGCAAACATTTCCGACTTGCTTAAACAAATCGCGTTGGGTGAAGATTCTGTTCTTGAACTTAAATCCGTCGAGTTCAGCGGCAACAAAGTGACCGGCCCCCACAGCGACGGCATGGCCGACGAACTGGCTGCCATGGCGAATACCGTCTCCGGTGTCGTTGTGCTGGGAGTGGACGACAAAACCCGGGAAATTAGAGGGATACCGCCGGAGAAACTGGACATGGTCGAAGGCTGGGTTCGCTCGATCTGCAACGACTCCATCGAACCCCCGCTTGATTGCGTGATTCGCAAGCTCATTTTGCCCGATCAGCAAGGCGGTGAGAAACTCATCGTGCGAATCGACGTGCCCCGCAGTCTGTTTGTCCACAAAAGCCCGAATGGTTATTTCAGGCGCATCGGCAGTTCCCGGCGCGAAATGAAACCGGATGTTTTGGCGCGGCTCTTTCAGCAACGGAGTCAGGCCCGGCTCATTCGCTTCGATGAACAAACAGTACCGGGTACGTCGATCAATGATTTGAATCCTAAGTTGTGGAATAGGTTCCGGACAGTGATCTCACCCAAAGACGATCAGGAATTTCTCGAAAAGATGAAGCTGATTGCCACGGAGGAAGACGACACCATGCGGGCAACGGTCAGCGGCATCCTCATGGCCGCAGATACCCCGGAGTCTTTCATGTCCAGTGCGTTCATTCAGGCTGTCTGTTATCGCGGCATCGAACGCAACGCCGCCTATCAACTGGACGCCAAGGATATCACGGGGCCGTTGGATACCCAGATAAGGGATGGCTGCAAGTTTGTGGAGCGGAATATGCGTGTCTATGCCGTCAAAGCCCCCAATCGGATCGAAATGCCCCAGTTTTCCATGAATGCGGTCTTCGAAGCGGTCGTCAACGCCGTCGCTCATCGGGATTACTCCATTTACGGCTCCAAGATTCGTCTGCATCTGTTTTCAGATCGACTGGAACTGTTCTCGCCCGGTTCGATCCCCAACACCATGACCCTTGACAGTATTTCGGAGCGGCAATCGGCACGGAACGAATTGATCAGCTCTTTGTTGGCCCGTTGCCCGATGAATGTAAACGCGATCGGCAGCCAGAGAAACTTCATCATGGACAAACGCGGCGAAGGCGTACCGATCATCATCACCGAAAGCGAGAGGCTGTCGGGAAGAAAACCGGAGTACAGACTCCTCGATGACTCCGAGTTGATGCTGACCCTGTTCGCCGCAAAGCCGCCCCATGGCGTGGATTGATTGTGCGAATATTTTTAACGGATAGATTGCGATTTTGGACGCCTGCGAGGAAGCAGCGCTAAGTACCTGACGGGGAGTCGCCTGTCATGCTGATGATATTGAAAATAACGTTGGTTCATAAAAGCAATTTCATTTGAATCGCATAGGGGATTAGGACATGAGTGAAGGCAGGCCGGGGGATCATCCGTTAACCGATATGCTGTACCATGGAGCTTCTATTATGGATGATGAAGGTGACGCATTGATTCGTGAGCTGGTAGAATCAAAAGGGTTAGGATATGCCAGGGATTGGTTTGAAAAAAAATTGTATCAAGTGCCGTATGATAGGATGATGATCATTAATGAGTTGCATAAACTGATTGAAAGCAGCCATAGCACTATTGCTGATGATATAATATAGCTCATCATATTAATTTAGAATTTTTGTATGCATTCCGTTTGACATGATGTTTCAATGTATATGCTATTATGTCTATACATGAACAGCCGTGCATGAAGGAGGTGCTTCATGTCCATGACACGTGTTTTTAGATCCGGAAATAGTCAGGCGGTTCGGATTCCCAAAGAGTTTTCCGTTCCATTCAAGGAACTTGAGATATTTCAGCGAGGGAATGAAATTGTATTGAGGCCGCCGGGTAAAGGGTTGGAGCGGGCCTTTGAGTTGCTTACAGAGCTGCCGGATGATTTTTTTCCCGATGGCAGGGACGATGCTGTTCCGTAAGACCGTGAGGGATTGTGATGGCCGCGACATACCTTTTCGATACGAATATCTGTATCTATATTCAAAGAAACAAACCCCAATCGGTGCTTGAACATTTCAAAACGCTTAAGCCCGGAGAAGCGGCTATTTCCATCATCACATGGGGTGAGCTTTTGTCCGGCGCAGAAAAAAGCAGTCGGAAAAATGATGTTTTGGCACTGCTCAACGAGTTTGCTGTTCTTGTTCCCGTGCTGCCCATGCCCGAGCATGCAGGTATAACCTATGCTGCCATAAGAGCGCGTCTTGAAATACAGGGGAACCCCATCGGCAATAATGACCTTTGGATTGCCTCCCATGCCAAAGCCGACAATTTATGCCTGGTGACAAACAATGAAAGGGAGTTTTCACGAATTCCCGGATTGATGGTCGAAAATTGGGTGAGGTGAGGGGAACGGTGTCAAAGAAAAGCGGGGCTTTAAAATAATCAGGGGCTATGACGTTGGTCATAGCCCCTTGATTTTTTATTTTCTATGGTGCCCAGGGACGGAATCGAACCGCCGACACGGGGATTTTCAGTCCCCTGCTCTACCGACTGAGCTACCTGGGCCCGTCGAAAACGCTGCATTTATAGAGTTTATGAGGGGTATTGTCAAGAGGTATTTTAGGTAAGATCCCCAAAAAGATACTGGGCCAGGGCGCAGGCGGTGAGGCCGGCGGTTTCTGCCCGGAGGATGCGGGGGCCTAAGGTTGCTGTAACAAAGCCGTTTTCCCGGGCGCGGGTCGCCTCATCGTCGGAAAAGCCGCCTTCGGGCCCCAGGAGGAGAACGATGCGCCGGGGACTTTTTCCCGCAGGGTTTGCCGTGGGAATCGGCTGATGGGCGTTTTCCCAGAACATGATGTTCAGATCGTCGGCATGGGTGCTTTTGAACAGGTCCTCAAGGGTGATCGCCTCGGAAATGTCGGGGAGTTGAGAACGGCGGCATTGCTTGAGAGACTCCCGGGCGATTTTTTCCCATCGTTCCCTGCGTGCCTTGATTTTTGACGCTTCGGGCCGGGCCACGCACCGGGAGGACAGGACGGGAAGAAAGCGGTTGATGCCCAGCTCGGTCAGCGGCCGGATCAGATCGTCCATCTTTTTGTCTTTCAGATAGGCCTGGGCCAGGGTGATGTGAACGGGCGATTCGGTTTTCCCCTCCCGTGTTTCCCGGACGGCCAGTGTGACAACGCCGGGCTCCATGGCCGTGATGTCGGCAAGGTGTTCCTGTCCCCCTCCGTCGATCAGGCAGACGGTGTCCCCCACGGAAAGGCGCAGCACGTCTTTGAGATGGCGGGCGTCCTGTCCGGAAAGGGTGGCGGTCCGGCCGTCGATGGCCGAGTCTGAAATGAAGAAGCGTCTCATACCCGGCTTTTTATCAGGCTTTGGATCGGTCTGTAAAGATCTACCCGGCCGGATGAAGAAAAAGTGTTCACCTGTAAAATTCTTCCTTGACAAGCCATTCGGGATCGGCTATTGAACCCGAATCAATATAAACGTTTCATTTTAAGGATACATTCATGGCGTTCGGTTTCTCAGGCAACTTTTATTTTTGGTACTATTATTATAGCACCGGTTTGCCTGGGCGTGCGCTGAAACAACCACACAGTTAAGCGTAAAACAGCCGTGGTAAACCAACCAACCACGGCGTGACATACAGATTCTAAAAGGCCGTGGAGACGAAAACTTCACGGCCTTTTTTTATGCTTGCCAACTCACGGAGCGACAACATGAGCAACATCGGCAAAATGATCAGATTCGAGCGTATTTTCAATCGGTCCACGGGTAAAACCATCATCGTTCCCATGGATCACGGCATTTCGGTGGGCCCCATCCCGGGCGTGATCGACATGAAAGCCAGCATCCAGCAGGTGGCCATGGGCGGGGCCAACGCCATCGTCGAGCACAAGGGCCTGGTGGGAGAAGGCCTTCGGGGCAAGGGGCCGGACATCGGGCTGATCGTGCATCTGTCCGCGTCAACCAACCTGTCCCCCTATCCCAACGCCAAGACCCTGGTCTGTTCGGTGGAGGAAGCCATCAAGCTGGGTGCGGACGCCGTGTCGGTCCATGTGAATCTGGGGAACGGCGATGAAAAGGAGATGCTCCGGGATTTCGGCAATATCAGCCGGGACTGCCGCGAATGGGGCATGCCGCTTCTGGCCATGATCTACGCCCGGGGCGAGAAGATCAAGGACGGTTTCCATAAGGATGTGGTCAAACATTCGGCCCGGGTGGGCGCCGAGATGGGGGCGGACATCGTCAAGGTGCCGTACACCGGAAGTCCCGAATCCTTCCGTGAAGTGACCGAAGGCTGCACGGTGCCCGTGGTGATCGCCGGCGGTGAGAAGATGGATTCCGACGAGGAAATCCTGGAAATGGTCAAAGGCTCGGTGGATGCGGGCGGTGCAGGCGTTTCCATCGGCAGGAACGTGTTCCAGCATAGGAACCCCCAGCGCATGGTCGAGGCCATGGCGGCGCTGATCCATCGGGGGCTCGATCTGGACGACGCCCTGAAGATCCTGAAAAACGCTTGATTTATCACATCAGTTTAATAAGATGCCTGCGGCGCAAGGCGGGGCCTCTTTCTAAGATAAGCTGTTCAATTCCATGCATAATAAAAAAAACAATAAGGATATGACATGAAAAAGATATGGGTTAAAATCGATCCCTGGGACAAGGACCTGGTCACCACCGCACTGGAATCGGGGGCGGACGGTATCATGGTTCCTGCGGGATACTCGGCCAGGGTCAAGGAGCTGGGCATCATCACCACCATTGCCGAAGACGGCGACATCGTCCCGGGCAAGGATATCGAAACCATCGCCATCACCCACGGGGACCAGGAAGAGGCGATCATGACGCTGTCCCGCAAGAAAATGGTGATCCTCGAATGCACGGACTGGACGATCATTCCCCTTGAAAATCTCATCGCCAAGGGCGCCGACGTGATCGCCACGGTCAGGTCGTTCGAGGAAGCCCAGCTGGCCTTCGGTATTCTGGAAAAAGGGGTGAACCAGATCCTGCTCCATACCACGGACCCGGTGGAATTGAAAAACGCCCTGTCCCTGCTCCGGGAAAACGAGGAAACCACGGAGCTGACCGTGGCCCAGATCCTGGAGGTGACCCCCGTGGGCATGGGTGACCGGGTCTGCGTGGACACCTGCACGGCCATGGAAAAAGGTCAGGGCATGCTGGTCGGGAACAGCAGCAGCACCCTGTTTCTCGTTCACGCCGAAACCGTGTCCAACCCCTATGTGGCGCCCCGCCCCTTCCGGATCAATGCCGGGGCGGTCCATGCCTACACCCGGGTGCCCGGGGGGAAGACCCGCTACCTGTCCGAGCTTGCCGCCGGGGATTCCATTCTGATCCACGACGCCAAGGGTCGGGCCACCATCGGCATTGTCGGTCGGCTGAAAATCGAAAAACGCCCCATGATGCTGATCCGCGCCCTGGTCGACAACCGGGAGGTGACCACCATCGTGCAGAACGCGGAAACCATCCGTCTGACCTCGCCCGAGGGGGAACCCCTGTCGGTGGTCGGTCTGAAAAAAGGCGACAAGGTGCTTGTGGCGACCGAAGAATGCGGACGGCATTTCGGTCATAAAATCGAAGAAACCATAACCGAAAAATAAGAGACCATGACCACTTACGAAACGAAACCGGCAGATGACGAATACCGGCGCAAGCTTCAGGTCCTGCGGGAGACGATCGACTCCATCGACGATAACATTGTCGCCCTGATCAACAAGCGTTTGAAGGTCAGTCAGGAGGTCGGTGAACTCAAGCAGCGCTTTGATAACAAAGTTCTGGACAAGTCCCGGGAAATCGAGATCATGAACCGGCTGTGCACACTCAATCAGGGCCCTGTCAGCAACACCGTGCTTCAGTATATTTTTTCCGTGATCATGTCGGCGTCCCGGGAGCTTCAAAAGCCCCTTCTGATCGCCTACCTGGGGCCCGAAGCCACCTACACGCATATCGCGGCCCTCAGTCATTTCAAACATTCCGGCCGGTTCGTTCCCCAGAAGAACATCACGGAAATATTCACCGAGGTGGAACGGGGGGCCTGCCAGTACGGGGTGGTTCCCGTGGAGAATTCCATCGAGGGCGCGGTCAATCATACCCTGGACCTGTTGTTCGAATCCGATGTGAAGATTTGCGCCGAGCAGTATCAGACCATCTCTCACGACCTGATGTCCGAAACGGGGGATATCCGGGATATCAAGGTGATTTATTCCCATCCCCAGCCCTTTGCCCAGTGCCGGAACTGGCTCCAGCGCCATCTCCCGGACGCGATTCTCGAAGAATGCAGCAGCACGGCCCATGCGGCCCAGAAAGCGGTGGGCCGGAAAGACGCCGCCGCCATCGCCAGCAGCAAGGCCGCCCAGGTCAACTGCCTGAAGATCGTCGAATCGCGGATCGAGGATTCGTCCAAAAACGAAACACGGTTCCTGGTCATCGGCAAGGACGACATGCCCTTTACCGGCAAGGACAAGACCTCGATCATGTTCGTGACCTCCCACGTTCCCGGCGCCCTGTTCAAGGCCCTGGAACCGGTGGCCCGGGCCGGACTGAACATGGTCAAGCTCGAGTCCCGCCCCACCAAGAGCGAGAACTGGAACTACTTTTTCATCATGGACATCGAAGGGCATCTCGATGACCCCAAGATCAAGGAAATTCTGTCGGTGATGAAGCACCTGTGCCTGTTCATGAAGGTTCTGGGGTCCTACCCCATCGACGAGAAGGGCTTGAAAAAGATATGAAACCATCTGCCATCAATACGAAAACCTGTCTTTACGGCGTCCTGGGTGATCCGGTGTCCCACAGCCTGAGCCCGTTGATGCACAACACGGCCTTTGAGGCCATCGGCTACAACGGGGTGTACCTGGCCTTCGGCGTCAAGGATCCGGCCGGGGCCGTGGCCGGGATCCGGGCGCTTGGGATCCGGGGGGCCAGCGTGACCATTCCCCATAAGATCCGGATCATGGATTATCTCGATGAGATCGATGAAAAGGCCCGCGCCATCGGAGCGGTCAACACCATCGTCAACCGGGACGGACACCTCTTCGGTTACAATTCGGACTGTCTGGGTGCCATGCAGGCCCTCCGGGACGTGACGCCGATCAAGGGCAAAACCGTGGTGATCGCCGGAGCGGGCGGGGCGGCCCGGGCCATTGGTTTTGGTATTCTGGCCGAAGGGGGAAAACTGACCATTCTGAACGAGATCAAAGAGGAAGGCGACGCCCTGGCGCGTGACCTCGGCGTGGATTGTTATCCTCTGGCGGAGCATGCGAATCACCCCTGTGAAATATTCATCAACGCCACGCCGGTGGGCATGACGCCCGACGTCTCGGCCATGCCGGTGGATCTGGCCTTTCTCAGGCCGGGCATGACGGTGATGGATATCGTCTACAACCCGTTGACGACCCGCCTTCTGGCCGAAGCCGACGCCGCCGGCTGCAAGACGGTCGACGGACTTGCCATGTTTGTGTACCAGGGTGTTTCCCAGTTCGAAAGCTGGACCGGGAAAAAGGCGCCGGTCGATCTGATGCGCCGGGTGGTTTACGAAGCCCTGGCCTCGGCCTGAGAGCGATGTGACACGGATCCGATTGATTTGAAAAAAAGGATGAATGACCTATGTACAGTGTAAAAACGAAGGAAATCCGGAACTGCGACGTGATGGTTCCCGGTTCGAAAAGTTATACCCACCGCATTCTGATCGCCTCGGCCCTGTCCGACGGCCCCTGTCGCCTGTCCAACTGCCTGAGGAGCGAGGATACCCTGCTGACGGCCGAAGCCCTGAGAACCATGGGCGTGTCCATCGTCGATGACGGCGATCAGTTCCATGTGGAAGGCTCCGGTGGGAACCTGAAACCTGCGGACAAGGACATTTACCTGGGCAATTCAGGCACGTCCATGCGGCTTCTCACCGGTGTCGCGGCCCTGGGGCAGGGCGTGTACACCCTGACCGGCACGCCGCGTATGCAGGAGAGGCCCATTCAGGATTTGATGGACGGTCTCGCCCAGATCGGCGTGTTTTCCCGGTCGGTCAAAGGAACGGGGTGTCCGCCCATCGAGATCCATGCCGGAGCCGTCGAGGGTGGGGACATGGCCCTTGATTGCAGCCTGAGCAGCCAGTTTCTTTCCTCGGTGCTTTTGATGGCGCCGCTCACCAAAAAGGGGATCACCGTCCGGATGATCCGGGATCTGGTATCCAAACCCTATGTGGACATGACCGTGGATATCATGCAGCGTTTGGGGGTTCGGGTCGAGAGGGACGGGTACGCATCGTTTTATGTCCCGGGCGATCAGACTTATGCCCATGGCGACTACGCGGTCGAGCCGGACTGCTCCCAGGCCGGTTATTTCTGGGGCGCCGCCGCCGTCACCGGAAAAACCATCAAGGTCCGGAATATCCGTGAAACGTCCCGCCAGGGCGACGTGAAATTCGCCCGGGTGCTTGAGCGGATGGGCTGCTCGGTCTCCTATGAGGATGACGGCATCGCCGTCACGGGCGGGCCCCTCAAGGCGGTTTCCGTAGACATGGAAAGCATGCCCGATATCGTGCCCACCCTGGCCGTGGTGGCCTCCTTCGCCGAAGGCACCACGGAAATCACCAACGTGGCCCATCTCAAGGAAAAGGAATGCGACCGACTGAACTGTGTGGCCATCGAGTTGATCAAGATGGGCATCGACGCCAGGGCCACGGATTCCGGCCTGATCATCCGGGGGGGCAGCCATGTGGGGGCACACATCGAAACCTATGACGATCATCGCATGGCCATGTGTTTTGCCATATCGGGTCTTCGGGTCCCCGGGGTGGTCATCCGTGATCCGGGCTGCGTGAAGAAATCCTTTCCCAATTTCTGGGAGGTGTTCGAAGGGCTTTACGCATGAGCAATCTTTATCTGACCGGATACCGGTGCACGGGAAAGACCAGTGTGGGGCGGAACCTGGCCGACATGCTCGGCTGGTCCTTTGTCGATGCCGACCGGCTTCTGGTTGACGAGGCGGGGATGAGTGTGGCCGAGATCGTTGCCCGTTTCGGCTGGGAGGATTTCAGGGATCGGGAAAGCGCGGTGTTAAAGCGTCTGTCCGAAAAAAACCGTCAGGTCGTGGCCACCGGGGGCGGTGTGATCCTGAGGGACGTAAACCGGGACATCATGAAAAAGACGGGCAGGGTCGTCTGGCTCAAAGCCTCCGTGTTGACCATCGCCCGTCGCATGGAAAATGATTCGGTGACCGGAGACCAGCGTCCGGGCCTGACCGATCAGGGCGCGATCCGTGAAATCGAAACCGTTTTGAACGAGCGGACGCCCCTTTACACGGCGGCCATGGATATGGCGGTGGACACCGACGGACGGTCCATCGATGATATCTGCCGGGAGATCGCAGGGCAGGGCCTTTGACGCAAGAGCCTGATGGGCACGCTGCGCTTTGCCCATCCTACGATGTTGTGCCCATCAATGTAATTTGGAACAACGACCAACAGCGCCGCCGGGGTTTTTGGCCGGCGCGACAACGCATAGACGAGGATTGACATGCCGGGAAACGTATTTGGAAAAATGTTCAGCATCACCACCTGGGGCGAATCCCATGGACCGGGACTCGGAGTCGTCGTCGACGGCTGCCCGCCGAACATCCCCCTGGATGAAGCCGTGATCCAGGCGGTGCTGGACCGGCGCAAGCCGGGCAAGGCCCTGACCAGCACCAGCCGCAAGGAGCCGGATCGGGCGGAAATTCTGTCGGGGGTCTTCGACGGAAAAACCACGGGAACGCCCATCATGATCATGGTCCGGAACACCGACGCCAAATCGAAGGATTATTCAAACCTGTCCCGCGTGTTCAGGCCCGGCCACGGGGATATCACCTACCAGGCCAAATACGGCATAAGGGATCACCGGGGCGGTGGACGGTCTTCGGGCCGGGAAACCGTGGGGCGTGTGGCAGCCGGGGCCGTGGCCTTCGAGCTGCTCAAACGTCATGGGATCAGGATTTACGCTTATACCATCGAGCTGGGTGGGGTGAAGGCCGACAAACGGAATCTTTCCGACATTCCCAACAATCAGTTTTTCTGCCCCGATGCCGAAGCGGCCAAAGCCATGGCGATACGGGCCGCAGAGGTCAAGGCCGAAGGCGACTCCATCGGAGGCATCGTCGAGATTATCGCCACCGGGGTTCCCCGCGGGCTGGGTGACCCGGTCTTCGACAAGCTCGATGCGGATCTGGCCAAGGGCCTGATGAGTATCGGCGCGATCAAGGGCGTGGAAATCGGATCGGGCTTCGACGCGGCGCGTATGACGGGCCGTGTCAACAATGACCCCATCACCCCCGAGGGATTTGTAACGAACAACGCCGGGGGCATCCTGGCGGGGATTTCCAACGGGGACACCCTTGTCGTACGGGTGGCCGTGAAACCGATTCCCTCCCTTTCCCTGCCCCAGGATACCGTGGACTTGGACAATAACCCGGCGGTGGTCTTAACCGAAGGACGGCACGACGTGTCGCCCATTCCCCGGATCAATGTGGTGTGCGAGTCCATGACGGGGCTTGTGCTGGCCGATCATCTCCTGCGACAGAAGGCGATTTCATGAAACCTGTGACCCTTGGCATCATCGGAGGAACCGGCGGCATGGGCCGTCTGTTTGAAAAAATATTTATCAGGGCCGGTCATCGGGTCCTGATCGCCGGACGGAAAACCGACCTTGGTTATGTGGATCTGGCCCGTCAAAGCGACGTGATTATTCTGAGCACGCCCCTTTCTTCGGCCCTTGAGATCTGCGAGGCGATCGGTCCCCATCTCGGCGAAGAACAGGCCCTGATGGATTTCTGCTCGCTCAAGGAAGAGATCGTCGAAAAGATGGCCGCCTGCACCCGGGCCCAGGTGGTGGGAACCCATCCCATGTTCGGACCGTTCACCGAGTCGCTGGCCGGTCAGAACATCATTCTCTGCCCGGCCCGGGGTGAATCCTGGTACCTGTGGATCGAGAAGGAATTCAAAAACGAGGGGGCCGTGGTGTCGACCATGACCCCCTCCGACCATGATCGCGCCATGGCCGTGGCCCAGGGTCTGACCCATTTTCTGACCATCTGCATGGGCCGGACCCTTCAGAAACTCGACATGTCACCCGCCGACGTCGGTCCGTATTCGACCCCGATTTTCAAGCTGAAAAACGACCTGATCGGCCGTCTGTTCGCTCAGGATCTGGATCTGTACGCCACCCTGGTGGGGGGCAATCATTATGTCAAAGAGGTGCTTGATCTGTTTCTGTCGTCGGTGCATGAGGGCAGAGGAGCCCTGCTCTCCGGGAATCATGATACGGCGGTCTCATTTCTTCAGGATATCCGGACGTTTCTTGGGGATTTCTGCCAGTCGGGCCTTTCCGAAAGCAACAAGATCATGCGGTCCGTGGTCTGTTCCGACAAAAAGCAGGCGAAAACGGCCGGGTAGGGGCCGATCATGCGAGCCCCTTTGAATCATTGATAAAAATCATCTTGACTTTATCTCCCGTATTCCATACATCTATGACTATTGAAGCCACGTTTGTCTGTGCGCACAATGTTCATGTCTTATTCGTCTCAATTCTGATTTGACAAACCGACGTTTTACTTCGATCCGGTGAGTGATACGCATCAGCGGCGGCCCTGCCGTGCCTGCTGATGAAACAATACCTGAGGTCCGGATTGCCGCCCGACGGGCAATCATGGTGGTTTGGGGAAACCATCGCGCACATGATGCGGGAGGCCTCCGGCCTGGGGCCCTAACACAAAACCAAACGGAGGGTGTCGATATGAACGAGCAAAGCGTGTATCTGGAAAAACCATGGCTGAAGTTTTATCTTGATGAAGTGCCCCCTGAACTCGACTACAAGAAGCTGTTTTTGACGGACTACCTCGATGCGTCGGTCCGGGACTTTCCCGACAAAATGGCCTTGAATTTCCAGGGGTACACGGTGTCATACCGTAAGCTCGGCACCATGATCGACAAAATGGCCACCTGCCTGGTGCAGCTGGGCGTCAAAAAAGGAGACCGGGTGGCGATTTTGCTGCCCAATCTGATTCCCTGCGTGGCGGCCTATTACGCAACCATCAAGGTCGGCGGGGTGGTGGTGATGAACAACCCCCTTTATACGGACCGGGAGCTTGAGCATCAGTTCAACGATTCCGGGGCCACGGTGTTGTTCACCCTGGATCTTTTGTGCAACCGCATGATCGATCTCAGAGCCCGGACCGGAATCCGCGATATCATTTATACGTCCATCGGCGATTATCTGCCCTTTCCCAAAAGCCTTCTTTTTCCGCTGGTCGCCAAAAAGAAAAAACTGGCCGCCGACGTCAAACCCGCCGACCGGGTGTATCGCTGGAAGGAGATGCTCAAGACCTATCCGGCCTTCGATTCCCATGTGCCGGTGGACTGGGAGGACGTGGCCATGCTTCAGTACACGGGCGGAACAACCGGAGCCTCCAAAGGCGTCATGCTCACCCATGCCAACATCAGTTGCCAGATCCAGCAGGCCGTCAGCTGGTTCCCCATGTTCAAAAAAGGGGAGGAAACCACCTTGAGCGCCCTGCCGTTTTTTCATATTTTCGGACTGACCACGGCGATGAATTTCGCCATCGCCATGGGCTGGGGAAATATCCTCGTGGCCAAGCCCCAGCCGGAACAGCTTCTTGAAACCATCCGCAAGTTCAAACCCACCTTCGCGCCCCTGGTTCCGACGATGTTCATCGGTATGCTGGCTCACAAGGACATCGATAAAACCGACCTCTCCTGCATCAAGGGGTGCTTTTCGGGCAGCGCGCCCCTGCCGGTCGAGGTGATCAAGGCCTTTGAGGAAAAATCCGGAGCGGTGATCGTCGAGGGTTTCGGCATGACGGAAACCTGTCCGGTGACCCATATGAATCCCTTCGATCCGGCCCGGCGCAAGGTCGGCAGCGTGGGGATACCGGCCTCGGATACCCTGGCCCGGATCGTGGATCTTTCGGGCAGCATGAACGACGTGCCGGTGGGTGAGACCGGCGAACTTTTGATCAAAGGTCCCCAGGTGATGAAGGGCTATCACAACAATCCTTCGGCCACGGCCGAAGCTCTGGTCGACGGCTGGCTGCGCACCGGCGATATCGCACGCATGGACGAGGACGGGTACTTCTACATCGTGGATAGGATCAAGGACATGATCATTTCGGGCGGTTACAACGTCTATCCCAGGGATATCGACGAGGTGCTCTACGAACATCCCAAGGTGGTGGAAGCCTGTTCCATCGGCATTCCCCATCACCATCGGGGGGAAGCCATCAAGGCCTTCATCGTGCTCAAGGAAAACGAAACCGCAACCGCCGAGGAGATTATCGCGTTCTGCGAAAAACATCTGGCGAAATACAAACTGCCCACGGAAATTGAGTTCCGCAAGGAACTTCCCAAAACCAATGTGGGAAAAATTCTCAGAAAAGATTTGAGACACGAGGAAATGCAAAAGCGCAATCAACAAAACTGATGCCCCGTCTTTTCGGCATCGGTTTGAATAGAGTCGTTCCAGGTGACGGGCACGCGTCGCTATGTTCCTTCTGTCAGGCGAAACAGGACAAAAGGGGGCATGTGATGCGTGCCCGTCGTGTTTTTTAGTTTTCTTTGCCGTCATGTGACGTCGAAAGGCGCTCCGGAATTGTTCATCGGATCGAAGTCTGTTTTGGCCCTGCCAATTTCCAGTCACGATTTTTGATGAAATCGTCAGCTTCGTTGACAGGCCCCGGGCTTATGGAGTATTCTATGATACCAAAAACGGGGTGCCTCCCGTGATGTGCCTGAACGAACGCTTCTGTATACTCATTTTTTTCAAAATGCGGCTTAGATCGAACCGGTTTGATCGGCCTTGACGTGTAAACGAGCCATCCATTTTATGATGCGGGAAAGGTGACAACGGCGATGACGGATTCCCAGACCATGCCGGAACAGCGGCCGGAGGACACCGCGTTGGCCCTTCTTCCCGGGATCATCCATGAGCTGCTTGAGGGGGTTCAGCTTATCGGATACGATGAGCGATACCTTTATCTCAATGACGCCGCCTGCCGGCACGGACGAAAATCCAGGGAGACCCTGCTTGGACGGACCCTCGGTGAATGCTATCCGGGTATCGAGAAGACCGAAATGTATGCGGTTCTTAAACGTTGTCTGACCGATCGGGTTCCCGGGGTCATGGAAAACGCGTTCACGTACGACGACGGCGCCACGAGCTGGTTCGAGATTCGTTTCGAACCGGTTCCGAATGGGGTTCTGGTTCTGTCCATCGACATCAGCGCCCGCAAGCAGATTGAACAGAACCGGTCGAACATGGTGGACCTGCTGGATCTGATCAACCGGGCCGACGATCGTAATCAGTTTTTCCGATCGCTTGTTCCGGTAATGAAAACATGGTCGGGCTGTGAAGCGGTGGGTATCCGGATCAGAGAAGGGGACGATTTTCCCTACGCAGCCGCCTGTGGCTTCCCCGAGCCCTTCGTTCGGCAGGAAAGCAGGCTTTGCCGCCTGGATGATCACGGCCGGATCATCAGGGATGAGAAAGGGGTCCCGGTGATGGAGTGCATGTGCGGCAACGTGATTCAGGGACGATACGACAGCACCGAAGATTTTTTTACGGCGGACGGCAGTTTTCGGACCAATTCGACCACCGAGTTTATGGCCCGGAATCAGGCGTCGGTGTTCACCCGGGGGCTTCGTAATCATTGCAATAAAATGGGCTATGAATCCGTAGCTCTGATACCGCTCAGATCCCGCGAGACAACCTTTGGCCTTCTTCACTTCTGCGACAGGCGAAAAGATCGGTTTTCTCCTGAACGGGTGGCCCAGCTCCGATGGATGGCGGACAATATCGCCATGTTTCTCGCCAAAAAAGAGGCCGAGGAAAATATTTATCGCCTGAACAGTCGCCTTGCGCGGTTGACCCGGGTCGTTCAGGATCTGTCCCTGATCGCCGATGAACAGAGTATTGGTGAGATCGTCGGTCATGCGGCTCGCGAACTTTTGGATTCGGATCGTTCGAGTTGTATGTTAAACGGGGGGGCCTGCGTGTCCGCTCCGGATGAATCGTTTGATTGCGTCTGGATCAGCGACTGGGTCATGACACATGGGCAGGCCGTCGATCTTGGGGATATTTCCCGGGATCATCCGTTGACCCGGGGCAGAGACTGCCCTCCCGATCTGACCAGCCTTCTGGTGATTCCCATCGGACGCCCCGATGCGGTGGGCACGTTGGGGGCTTACTGGTCAAGCTATCATCTTCCCACAAGGGAGGACCGCCAGATCCTGCAGGCCCTGGCCGAGGCCGCCCTGGTGGCCCTGGAACGGATTCGGGTCCATCGGGATTTCGAGCGCTCCAAACAGCAGTATCGGAATCTGGTTGAAAATCTCAATGACGTGGTGTTCTATCTGGACCGGGAGGGGCGGTTTCAGTATGTCAGCCCGGCCGTCAGCGCCTACGGTTATTCGTTCGAGGAGCTTCTCGGCCGTGATTTTGCGACATTGGCTCATCCGGACGATGCCGACGAGCTGAAAAAAATGCTGGCCGGAACCCTGGCCGGGTACGACGATTCCTACGAATGCCGGGTTCTGGATAAACGAGGGGATACCCGGTTTGTTCGTCTGTCCAGCCGTGCCGTTTACCAGAGCGGCAAAGCGGTGGGTATCACCGGCCTGATGGTGGACATGACCGGCAGGAAGCGCGCCGAAGAACAGATAAAGAATGCCCAGAGAATGGAAGCCATTGGAACGTTGGCCGGCGGTATCGCCCACGATTTCAACAATATTCTTTCGTCGATCATCGGTTTTACCGAACTGTCCATGGACGATGTCGATGAAGAGACGGAGGTGGGGATCTACCTCCAGGAAATCTTTTCCGCCGCCAATCGGGCCAGGGGGCTGGTCAAGCAGATCCTGACTTTTGCCCGCCAGTCCGATGAAAAAGTCAAGCCCATTCAGGTGGGACCCATTGCCAGGGAGGCCGTCAAATTCATCCGGTCATCCACGCCCAGCACCATCACCATTCATCATGATATCAAGAGCGAGGCCCTGATCATGGGCAGCGCCGGCGAGGTTCACCAGATTTTCATGAGTTTGTTCACCAATGCCGTTCAGGCCATGGAAGACAGGGGCGGTGTTTTGACGGTGACCCTCAGGGAAACCTTTGTCGACGAAAAAGGTCTGGGACCTGCGGTGACGGTGAAATCGGGGCCTACTCTGGTTCTGACCGTGACCGATACCGGTGTCGGGATGGACGCCTCGGTTTCGAGCCGGATTTTTCAACCCTACTTCACCACCCGCGAGGTCGGTCAGGGATCGGGTATGGGCTTGTCCATCGTCCACGGCATTGTCGAGCGGTACGAAGGGGCGATTACGGTCGTCAGCACCCCCGGTGAAGGCTCGACCTTCACTGTCTATCTGCCGATTACCGACAGCGGCGTGGTGGATCTTGCGGACAGGAGCCCGGATGCTCTGCCTCAGGGGAATGAACGGATTTTGTTTGTGGATGATGAGTACGCCATTGCCCGGATCGGCACCCAGGTGCTGGAGCGTTTGGGCTATCAGGTGGAAATGCGCACGGACAGCATGGATGCCCTTATGCTGTTCAAAGAGAAGGCCGGGGAATTCGATTTGGTTATCACGGACATGACCATGCCCCTGATGACCGGAGACACCCTGGCCATGGAAATGATCAAGATCCGAAGCGATATCCCGATTATTCTCTGTACGGGATACAACCATAAGATTTCCCCGGAACGGGCCAGGCAGATCGGTATCAAGGCCTTTGCCCACAAACCTGTTCTCAAGGCGGATATCGCCAATGTGATACGAAGGGTTTTAGACGACGCCAAAGGAGCTGACCATGCATAGTATTCTCGTGATCGATGATGAAGATTCAAGCTGCCGTCTTTTCCGAGTCATTCTTGAAAAGGCCGGTTATACGGTTTATACGGCGTCCAACGGACGCGAGGGTCTGAAGGTGCTTGCGGAACATGATCCGGACCTGGTGATCACCGATATTATCATGCCGGTGATGGAGGGCGTCGAAACCATCATGAAAATCCGCAAGGATTATCCCGGGAAAAAAATTATCGCCATGACCGGTCACGGGCGCCTCGGCCACATCGGCCTCGATATCGCCGACAAACTCGGCGTGGAACTTTCTTTTGAAAAACCCTTTCGAAAAGACGACATTCTTCAAAAAATAAGAGATCTGCTCGGAGAAAAAGAGGAGGGATGAAAACCTTTGTCAACGATGTGTAACACCTTCCTTTCGCCTGCCCGATACGGATGATCAATAATGATTGTTGCATCACTCCGCCCAGTATTATCCCCAACGGCGTCCGGCTTCACAGCATCGTTCAAACCGGAATCGAATCAAAATGCCCCTGAGGATCAATGAATCTTACCCTTGATCCTTATTTCTTGTCTCCTTATTTTTTGTGTGGTAAGTATCGGTTATAATTTGTTTTTTTACGATCGCAAGAGAACGCGGCGCCGCAGGTTTTTCGATACGCCATGCTTTGGAACCCCGAGGCCGCTGTCACATGGTTTTGTTGAATTGATGCGTTGGATAGTGGGGGGAAACGATGGGCCAGACCGAACTGCAGGATTATGTCAATAATCGCAGACGTCGCAATTTGTTCGTTTACACAATCCTGGCCATGCTTGCCTATCAATTTTCTTTCGGGGTCATTTACCTGGCAAAGGCTCTGGGGCCTTCGGGTTACGATTATACTGCAATCAAGCTGTGCTATCTGGCGTTCATGGCGTGCAGCACGTCGGCACTTGCCATGATTCGTTTGAAAAAACAAATCACAAAAGCCTACATTTTTTTTATTCTTCATTATCAGTCCGTGGTCTGCATTTTGATCTCTGCCTATATTATTTATGAAATGGGAGACAAACGGTATCTTGTTCTCATCGGTTGCCAGGTCATACTGATGTTCGTGTTCATCCAGTCGAATCTCATTGTCTCACTTTTTACGATCCTTTTTACCGCGTTCATCTATCTTTCCGCATCCTATATCGGAATCTATTACACTGCACAGCCAGGCTCGTTTTTGAATGAGGTGCTTTACATTCTTATTTTTGTTCCCGTCTGTGTTTTTATTGCGTACATGTCAAATAAAATGCAGGAGCAACAAAAGCAGATTAAAAAACACGGCGAATCACTCAAAAAAACACATGCGGAACTGAAAGCCCACAACGAAAAGATGATGGAAAGCATACGGTATGCAGAACTGATTCAGCGGTCCCTGCTGCCGGGGATTGAAAGAATCAAGGCCATCAGTCCGGACAGTATGTTTATCTGGATGCCCAAAGATATTGTCGGGGGCGATATTTTTTACACATACACCAATCCGTCGTACTCGATTGTCTGTCTGATGGATTGTACGGGCCACGGCGTTCCCGGTGCGTTTTTGACCATGATCGTTTATTCTGAAATCAGAAAAATCATCATGGACGAGGCCTGCCGTGAGCCGTCTGAAATACTGAAACGCCTGAACAGGGCGGTGAAACACGTCCTTCACAATCATTATGACAATGACGCCGATGACGGCCTCGACGCATGCATTTGCATTATTGATCCATCCAATAAGAAAGTGACCTATGCCGGCGCCCGGATCGCACTATTTTATGTAAAGAACGGGACGGTTTACCGAGAAAACGGGGACAAACAGAGCATTGGCTACAAAGACTCGGATGATGATTACGATTTCACAAATTATGTTATAGACGCAGGTGAACGCTGCACGTTTTACATGAAAACAGATGGATTTACAGATCAATTGGGCGGGGAAAAACGCCGGCGTTTCGGGACCGATCGATTCAAACAGCTGATCATGGCCCATCACGGTCTGCCCTTCAACGAGCAGCGGAGCATTTTTTTGAATGCCTTGCAGACCTATCAGGGTGATCAACAGCAGGTCGATGATATCACCCTGATCGGATTCCGCGTCTAACGTCCAATCAAAGCGCCTTGAACCGGTTGAAAAAGTCGTTGCCCTTGTCGTCGACCAGGATGAAGGCGGGGAAATCCTTGACACGGATCATGAAAACGGCTTCCATGCCCAGTTCGGGGTAGGCGATGACCTCGACCTTGGTGATGCAGTCTTTGCCCAGGCGCGCACCGGGGCCCCCGATGGAACCCAGGTAGAAGCCGCCGTGGGTTTTGCATGAATCGGTGACGGCCTGAGATCTGTTGCCCTTGGCCAGCATCACCAGAGAGGCGCCCTCTTTCTGGAACAGGGGAACGTAAGGATCCATGCGGGCGGCGGTGGTGGGACCGAAGGAACCGGACGGCATGCCTTCGGGGGTCTTGGCCGGGCCCGCGTAATAGATGATGTGGTTTTTGACGAAATCAGGCAGACCTTCGCCCCGGTCCAGGGCTTCCTTGAGCTTGGCGTGGGCGATGTCCCGGGCCACCACGATGTTGCCGGTGAGCAGCAGGGGCGTTTCCACGGGAAGCTTTGACAGATCGGCCCGGATCTCAGCCATGGGCCGGTCCAGATCGATGGAAACCGCCTGATCCTGGGCGATATCGATTTCAGGCAGATACCGGGCCGGATCGGTTTCAAGCTGTTCGAGGAAAATGCCGTCCCGGGTGATCTTGCCTTTGATGTTGCGATCTGCGGCGCAGCTGACGCCCACACCCACCGGGCAGGACGCACCGTGACGGGGAAGGCGGATCACCCGGGCGTCCAGACAGAAATACTTTCCCCCGAACTGGGCGCCGATGCCCAGATCCCGTGAAATCCGCATCACGACCTCTTCCAGGTCCAGGTCCCGGAACGCCTGTCCCCACTGGCCGCCCGTTGTGGGCAGGGTATCCAGATAACCGGCCGAGGCCAGCTTGACGGTTTTCAAGGTCATTTCCGCCGAGGTCCCCCCGATGACGAACACCAGGTGATAGGGCGGGCAGGCCGCCGTGCCCAGGGCGATCATTTTTTCCTTCATGAACCGGGTCAGGCTGTCGGGGTTCAAAAGGGCCTTGGTTTCCTGGAAGAGGAAGGTCTTGTTGGCCGATCCGCCGCCTTTGGCGATGAACAGAAAGCGGTAGTCGTCACCCGGTACGGCCTGGATGTCGATCTGAGCGGGCAGGTTGTCGCCGGTATTTTTTTCCGCATACATGGACAGGGGCGTGTTCTGGGAATAGCGCAGGTTGTGGGTTTGATAAGCGTCGAATACGCCCTTCGTAAGAGCCGCCTCGTCGTCTGCACCCGTCCATATCTGCTGTCCTTTTTTCCCCATGACGATGGCGGTGCCGGTGTCCTGGCACATGGGGAACCGGCCTTCGGCCGAAATGACGGCGTTCTTGATCATCTCCAGAGCCACAAACCGGTCGTTGAACGAGGCCTCCGGATCACTCAGGATCCCGGACAACTGGTTGAGATGGGAGGGCCTGAGCAGATGGGACACATCCCTGAACGCTTCCCGGGCCAGATGTTCGAGGATAGATGGGTCGACGACGATCATGTCGTGACCCTCAAAGGATCTGACGGTCACAGAGTCCTGGGTCAGACGGCGATAGGGCGTCAGGTCCGGGCCAAGTTCAAAGACGGGATAATGGTGAAATTCCTTCATGGTTCCTCCAACGATCGGCGCCGGCAGACACGGGGGCTACATGCCGTCCATGTCCCGGCTGATGCGTTTTTTCTGATTTCCGGCCCGTTTGGCCCAGGCCGGATCATGGCGAAGATAAAGACCGGCCAGTTCATTGAACTGGACGGCCAGATTGTAATTTTTTTTGGCGAGCCAGGCTTCGGCCAGATAGAAATAGCCGGGACCGTCTG
The DNA here is from genome assembly GCF_054657895.1 of Desulfatiferula olefinivorans. Lineage (NCBI taxonomy): Bacteria > Pseudomonadati > Thermodesulfobacteriota > Desulfobacteria > Desulfobacterales > Desulfobacteraceae > Desulfatiferula > Desulfatiferula olefinivorans. The sequence continues at coordinate 162,032 of NZ_BAAHXV010000003.1, forward strand.
AGGGGTTCAGCCCCACGGCCCTTTCGAGCAGGCGAATGGCGCCGTCGTAATCCTGTTTTTCAAGCAGTCGGTAACCCGAAAGGGTCAGGTCGTGTGACGCGAGCATCCGGGAGTCGGGCATGTGCCCGGACTGTTGCTCCGTGGCGACCATTTCCGGAACGGGAAGTCCCTTTTCCGGAAGTGTGTCGGCGGGTCGGGGCCGGGGCAGGGAACACCCCGAAACAACCATCAGGGCCAAAGCCGGAAGCATCGGAATCATTTTATTGAAAGAAATTTTTAAAACCATGGTACCACCTTTTGAAAACATGGGGCCGTGCGTGAAGCGGACAGGGGATTTCCGGCTGGTTCTCGTTCAGAAACACCTCGTCATAGGTTTCGGGGCATCGCATGAACGCTGCCAGTTCCCCGCTCTGACGGCACACGTTTTTCTTTACCACACCCGGAGGGATTGTAAATGCGTTTTCTGAAATGTAACCGGGCATGGATTGGACCAGTTCGGCAAAGATCGGGATGGCGGCTCCGGCGCCGGTGGACTGGATCGAATCTCCCTGGTCAAACCCTACCCAGACAAGGGCCAGCACGTCCGGCGTGTAGCCGATGAACCAGGCATCTTTATAGTCGTTGGTGGTGCCGGTCTTGCCGGCCAGGGGAAAGGTGATGCCCAGGCGTCCCAGCGATTGGGCCGTGCCGTCCTTGACCACGGATTCGAGCATGGAGGTGATCAGATAGGCCTTGGCCGGCGTGATCACCGGGTGAATGTTCATGTGGCGTCTGACCAGAATGACCGCGTTTTCGTCGGCCACATCCTTGACCGAAAGGGGAAAGGGCTGGATACCGTCGGCGGCGAAGGCGCAGTAGGCCCGGGCCAGTTCCAGGGGAATGACTTCAAACGCCCCAAGAGCGATCGACGGATAGGGCGACAGCGGGGTTGAAAAGTTGAACCGTGAGACTTCCTCCGCCACGGTTTCAAGGCCTCCGCGCATGACCATGGACACGGCGGCCCGGTTGCAGGACAGTCTCAGCATGTCCCGGACCGAAACCGTTTTATCCGGAATGTCGCCGAAGTTTTCCGGGGTCCAGAGGGTACCGTGGTCCATGTAGCTGATGGGTTCGTTGGACAGAAGGTCCGAGGGTTTGAACACATCGAGGAGGGACGCCGTGACAATGGGTTTGAAACAGCTTCCCGGCTGGCGCCTGGACTGGGTGATGCGGTTGAACTGACTTGTCGTGTAATCCCTGCCGCCCACCATGGCCAGGATGTTTCCGGTCCGGGGCTGCAGCACCACGATGGCCCCCTGGACGGCTTTGTCCGGGTCATCCCGCTTGAGCGACGGAATGGCGTCTTCCAGGCGTTTTAGCCCATTTTCCAGAGCCTGTTCCGCAGCGGCCTGGACATCGGTGTCCAGGGTGGTGTAAATGGAAAAGCCCTGGCTGGACAGGGTCGTTTCCGGATAGAGTTCGGTAAGCTGCCGGGAAACGTAGTCGAGGAAATAGGGGGCCTTGCGGTTGTATTTTTGATACCCCACCGTTTTGATGGGCTCGGCCAGGGCCAGGCGAAGTTCCTCGTCGGTAATCCATTGTTTTTTTGCCATGGCCTGAAGAACCTGATCCCGTCTTTCCCGGCATTTATCAGGATGGGCATAGGGTGAAAACAGGTTGGGGCCTTTGATGATTCCGGCCATGAGGGCCGCCTCGGAAAGGGTCAGGTGTTTGACCTCCTTGCCGAAATAAAATGCGGCGGCTTCCCCCACCCCGTTGATGGATACCGAGCCTTTCTGCCCGAAATAAATCTCATTCAGATAGATTTCAAGGATTTCATCCTTGCTGTATTTCATCTCCACGGCAACGGCGATGAACAGCTCGTTGATTTTCCGCTTGAGGGTTCTCTCCGGTGTGAGGAAATAGTTTTTTGCCAGCTGCTGGGTCAGGGTGGATCCGCCCTGACGGATGGAGCCGTACCTGATGTTGGTGTACAGTGCCCTCAGGATGCCTATGGGGTCGACCCCGAAATGGGTGTTGAAACGGTTGTCCTCGGCGGCCATGACCGCGTCGGCCAGAAAGTCGGGTACATCGTCGATTGAAACGATCCGCCGAAGCTCCCGTTCACTGCCGAAAAATTGCATGATCACTTCGGATTCCAGCTCCACCAGGGAGATGGGGCCATCGGTGTCGGTAAGCCGGATGTGACGGATCAGGCCGTCATCGATGGTGATAAGGGCTGAAAAACCTTCACGGCTGTTGTCCGGAAGATTCAGATCTTTGAAATAGATTTCCATGCCCGCTTCGATAACCCGGTATTCCCCCTTTTTTTCAGGAGGGCCTGTTTTTTTCCGGTAGCCCAGTCGCCTCAGTTTGTCTTGAAGGGTATCGATGTGGACATGTTTCCCCGGGAAAAGAAGGGTGGTATCGGAGTAGACTGTGGAGGGGATTTTCCATTTCCGGCCTGAAAAGCGTTTTTCAATATGTCCGGACAGGTACAGGCAGTAGCCCAGCATCATCAGGGCTCCGACGACCAGAATGGCAACGGTGCTCCAAAAGCCTTTTTTTATAAAAGAAAGCATTGTATTATCAAAGGGTTGAAGCTATCCTTCTCCTATGGGTTCAGCGCACGTTGGTCACTACGTTATTACATTTGGCGCCGGAAAGGAAGCACGAAAGCGGATGGGACGGAAGGATGAAAAAGATCAAGCCGTTCGGAGGAGAACTATGGCAGTAGACCCTCGCTGAACGGCTTGAAGGGGATCGCGTGACTGCCATCACCGATCACACCATGCACACATTTTAGGCGGTTTCACGGCGTCGGTCAAGGGGCGATTTGAAAAAAAAACCGTCTTGACAAGAACAGGCAAACCCAGTATAAGTCGTTGGTCTCACTCACGGAAATCATTGAAGAATCTTTTTTTGCTGTGTGGGAACACTGTGCCGAAGTGGTGGAATTGGTAGACACGCTAGACTTAGGATCTAGTGCCGCGAGGCGTGGAGGTTCAAGTCCTCTCTTCGGTACCAGCCTTAAAAATCAAGCCCTTGGAGATTTTGATCGAATCTCCAGGGGCTTTTTGTTTGGGGTTGGTGGGCGATTTGGTGGGCACGGTCAGTCGCTCCGATTTCCTGTTTGCAAGGGGCATGGATCGTGTGGTATCATCCTGAATAATCGACATAATCGACCGCGGCGCTGACCAGGCGTCCGGCATTCAAGGAGGATGTTATGGCCCTGACGACCCAGGAGAAATACGAAAACCTTGAAACCGCCATTGAAATCGCGAAGATCTATGCCGGGGGAAGCCCCACGGCCACGGCCACGCCTGACGATGTGATCTATCACACCTACAAAACGCTGAACACCATCATCGAGGAAATCAAGGCCGAAGACCTGGAGCAGAACGGCCAGGAATGATGCCGTCCGTTTTTACCGCGGGATGACAGTCGATTCCGACATTGGCTTTGAGTTCGTCAGAAGCCTGTGTTACAACCCCAGCCATGACCGAGACATGCGCAATCACGAAGGCCGGAGACTCTGTTGAGGTGCTTTACCGCGATGACCACTACATTGCGGTCACCAAACCCTCCGGCCTGTTTGTTCATCGAAGTGAGCTGGACCCCCGGGCTGATTTTCTGCTCCATTACGTGAGAGATCTGGCCGGAACCCATGTTTGGCCGGTCCACCGCCTGGATCGTCCCACCTGCGGGCTGATTGTGTTCGCCTGCTCCAGAGAAGCGGCCGGAGCCCTGAGCGTCGCCTTTCGTGAGCGGCAGGTACGTAAAACCTATCTGGCCGTGGTCCGGGGTTTCACCGACGCCTCGGGCGTTATCGATCACCCCCTTGCCCCGGAAAGGGAGCATGCTGCACGTCCGGCACAAACCGCCTACACGCGGCTGAAAACCACCGAGATCCCCGTTCCGGTGGGGCCCTACGACACGGCCCGGTATTCGTTGGTTACGGTTCGGCCCCACACCGGGAGAAAGCATCAGATAAGACGCCATTTCGATCACCTGTTTCACCCCCTGATCGGCGACCGGGTTTATGGAGACGGACGCCACAACCGGATGATCCGGGAACGCTACGGGGTGGGGCGCCTGCTTCTCTCGTCAACCGGCCTTTGTTTCACCCATCCCTATACCCGGCAGCCCGTCACACTTTCGGCAACACCGTCGTCCGACATGGCCCGGGTCATCGGTCAAATGTTTGTTTGACCCCTTATTTAAACGGTGATATCATCCCATACTTTTTTGAAACCCAAGAAACAATACGAGGTACATGATGAAAGTTGGAATTATCGGCCTTCCGCAAAGCGGAAAGATGACCTTGTTTCAGACCCTGACGGGTAACAAGGCCCCGCTGGGCGGGATCACCAAACCCCTGCCCGGAACGGCGGATATCATCGATCAACGGTTCGACACCCTGGTGACCATGTATGAGCCGAAAAAACAGGTTCGCGCCCGGGTGGATCTGGTTCTTCTGCCGAAAATCGAAAAGGAATCCATTACGGGGGGCGATATCTTCCGGGACATTGCCGATGTGGACGCCGTCTGCCATCTGGTCCGGGCCTTTGAGGACGAGTCCATCTACCATGTGGACGGTTCGGTGGACCCCTTGCGCGATATCGATATGGTCAATGCCGAACTGATCATGCACGATTTGATCTTTATCGAAAAACGGCTGGAAAAACTCGAAGCCGCGCTGAAAAAGCTTAAAGACGAAACCCAGCAGAAGGAATTCGAGCTTCTCAAGAAAATGAGAACCCATCTGGAGGAGGAAAAACCCCTTCGGCTGTTCGATTTCAGTCATGACGAGGACCTCCTGATCCGCAGCTATCCCTTTATCACCCGCAAACAGATGATCATCGCCCTGAACATTGCCGAGGACAGGATCGGTTCGCGGGATCTGCTCGACCAGCTTGCGGGACGCTGTGACTCCGAAAAAATGGAAGCCATGCAGGTGTCCGCCCAGGTCGAATCGGAAATCGCCCTCCTCGACACTGATGAGGAAAAGGCCGAATTCCGGGCCGACATGGGGATCGACGAACCGGCTCTGGAAATTTTCACCGGTCTGTGCCTCAAGGCCCTGGGCCTGATCTCCTTTTTCACCGTGGGCAAGGACGAAGTCCGTCAGTGGCTTCTGAGGAAAGATTCCACGGCCCCCGAAGCGGCGGGTGTCATTCACTCCGATCTTCAACGGGGTTTTATCCGGGCCGAGGTCTTCAAATACCGCGAGCTGATCGAACACAAGGACGAAGCCGGTCTCAAAAAGGCGGGTAAAATCTATGTGAACGGCAAGGATTATGTGGTGGAGGACGGCGACATCCTCAATATCCGCTTCAAAGTCTGATCTTCAAAAGTCTGATCATCATCCGATTGAAAACGGCTGACACGGGGACCAACGTCCCGTGTGAGCCGTTTTTTTTGTTCGAGCGTGCCCATCCAGGATCGTCGCTGATCAGGGTGAAGGGGTTCCAGTGCACCTTGAAAAAGGCCGGTCGATCAGCCGGGGTGTCGATGGACGTGCCCCTAAAATCATAAGGACCTGGCCGAAGGCGTGCACGAATCCCCATCTTCTGAGGACACCGCGGCGGTACGCCGGCTCCGACGCACACGGATTGGGGCTTCGAACCGGTTGGGATGCTGGGGATGTAACAAAAAAAAGTGACGCCGGACCCAGCGGCCCGGCGTCGGGAATGGTCAGCCGGCGGTGGCAACCCGGTTGTTGTGGGACCAGAAAAAGCGGACACACCCGCCCGTTTCGTCCTGATGGATGTAGCCTTTCCGGATCAGGTCCGCGAGCTGATCGTTCACGAAATCCGTTTCAAGATTGCAGGCAGGGGCGACGATGCCGGAAAGGGCGGCCAGGGCCTGATCCGGTGTTCCCTTATGTGCGGCGTTTTCCTCGATCAGATCCTCGGACAGCATGCGGTAGATCATCACCATGCGGTAGTATCCGGCAATCTGAAGGTATTCATGGTCACGCACGGTTTTATCTTTGAAGCGCCGATCGAGATCGTCCCAGTCCGTCGTGATCTTTTCGACGGATTTGTCGACGAAGGCTTTGATCTCGTGGGGTTCGAGATGGGACGTCCGGATAATGGCATGGTCCGCATCGTACAGATCCCAGTCGTCGGTGAGGATTTCGATGTCGTAGTCGCCTGCGTGCTCCCGCACGGTGGTGCCGGGAAAAGGTGCCAGCAAATGAAAGCCGTAGAGAATATCCAGCTCCTTGCTGAATCGGTCCGAATCCTGAAGACTTTGACGGGATTCGCCGGGAAGACCCGCCATGAACGAGGCGTGGGCCACGATGCCCGCTTCCTTGCAGGCCGCTACCGCGGTCCTTGCCTGGTCCAGGGTGATGCCCTTGCGGACCCGGACCAGCATGTCGGGGTTGCCTGACTCGATGCCGAAACTGACCGCATGACATCCCGCTTTTTTCATCCGCTTGAGGATATCCGTATCCACGGTGTTGACCCGGGCGAAGACGCTCCACTGGAACCTTAGGCCGCGCTTTTCAACCTCGTCGCAGAAGTCAATGACCCGTTGTTTGTTGGCGGTGAACAGGTCGTCGGCGATGTTGATCACGTCCATGCCGTAGGCCAGAATGCTTTCGATCTCATCGATCACGCTTTCGGTGGAACGATGGCGAACCTTGAACCCGACCATCTTGCGGCCCAGGCAGAAGATGCATTTGTTGGGGCATCCCCGGCTGGTAATGATGCTGACCGGAAAACCCAGGGCCTGGTACCGGGACAGGGGCAGCAGGTGTCGGGCGGGCAGGGGCAAATCGTCCAGATTCTCCAGAAGGGGCCGGGGGTCAGTCCGGACAAAGGAGCCGTTTTTTCGGAAGGCGATGCCCCGGATGGAATCCCAGGCCGATCGATCGTTCAGGACCGGCACCAGTTCGGCCAGGGTCTGTTCGGCCTCACCGATGACCACCATATCGCACCCCGGGTAGTTTTCGAGGGTGTTGTCCACATCGAAGGAGGCATGGGGACCGCCGAAGAGGGTGACCATGGACGGTTTGACCGCCTTGGCCGCTTCGAGAATTTCCGCCGCTTTCTTGTAATTCATGGTGACCGAGGTGGTGCCCACGGCATCGGGGTCGAAGTCCAGGATTTCCTTTGCGAGCTTTTCCGGGCTGTATTTCCGCACGATGTAATCGAAAATCCTTACCTCGGCGCCGGCCTTTTCACAGGCTGCGGCCACATAGGAAATGCCAAGGGGGGGCGAGGGGGCTTCTTCCAGGGGATAGGGTGGTGCAATCAGGGCAATCTTCATGGTTGTTTCATATCCAAGGGCTGACGGCTTCGTAAAACGTCCGATCTCTGCGTTACGCTTCATCCCTCGTCACTGCGGCGTACCTTAAGTACGCCTCATTCCTCGGGATTCGCAAGCCTTGATCTCGAACATTTTACGAAGCCGTCCAGAAAGTGACTTTTTACAAGACCGTCAAGGGTTGATAAACCGTCAAAGCCGGAACACGGTCAAAAAAAATCATTGCCCCGGAGGCCCGCAGGGCATCCGGGGCACCGGCACGCAGCTTATGACGTGAGGAGATAACCACGGATCACAAATTCTTGTCAACAGATAAAAAGATTTGAGGACCGGTGCGATTCATAGTAATAAAAGGCCATTGTTTCCTTTCGTCAGTCGTTGTCGGCCATGCCGTCTCCCGAGTCTTTGAACCTCGCGCCCTGTCACGATAAATCGTTCGGCCCGAAGGAGGACCAGATCATGAAACTTGCCACCGTTTTATATGGTGATGATATCAACCCGTCCATCGGCGTTTTGACGCCCGACGAGACACATATCGTTCTTCTGGAAAAAGCCGCCTACGCCCTTGATTACACGGCGCCGTATTTTTTTTCCGACATGATCGCCTTTCTGGCCGGAGGCCCGGAGGCCCGGGACAAGGCCCGGGAGGTCACGGAGAATATCCTGGCCGACCCGCCGCCGGAGACGGTTGTCGGCCTCGATGCCGTGACCCTTTTGTCTCCGGTTCCCCGTCCCGAATCCATCCGGGACTGCATGGCGTTCGAGGACCACATCATCAATATTATCCGTCGGGTGGGGTTCGGGCGTCTGGCCGGGCTGGACAGGCTGATTGAGCGAACCCTGGGACGCAAGCGGAGTGTTGCCCACCGCCTGAACCGGGCCTTTCATGAACAGCCCCTGTATTACAAAGGCAACCGGTTTTCCGTGGTCGGCCACGATCAGCAGGTCCGTATGCCCGATAATACACGGATGATGGATTATGAACTGGAGTTTGGCATTTTTCTTTGCCGGACGGGACGCGATATTTCAATCGCAGACGCTGCGTCATTCATCGGCGGATACACCATTTTCAATGATTTTTCCGCCCGGGATCTGCAGTTGGCCGAACAGCGGGGACGGCTCGGTCCCGCCAAAGGAAAGGATTTCGATACGGGCAATGCGCTGGGACCGGTTCTTGTGACACCCGAGGGCATCGGCGATCCTTACGCCCTGGCCATGGAAGCTTCGGTCAACGGCGAGATCTGGTCACGGGGAAATTCCGGCGACATGTCCTGGCGATTTGAAGAGATCATCGCCCATGTGTCGAAATCGGAAACGATCTATCCGGGTGAATTCATCGGTTCGGGAACCTGCTCCGGACCACAGGGCTGCGGCTGTGGTCTCGAAATGGGGCGTTTTTTGAAACGGGGCGATGTGGTGGCGCTGTCCGTCGAGAAAATCGGTACCCTCAGCAACACCCTGGTCTGATGCCCTTTATCAGGGGGTGCTTTTCGGTCGTGACCAGTTTTCGTAATAATCGAGGCTGACCATGGAATTGAGCTTTTCCATTTCCCGGGTTTTAAAGTGAAGGCCCGCTTCCATGGCGTCTCCGCAGGAAATCAGCCCGATGATGGCCCCGTTTTTTTCGACGAAGACATGGCGGATGTACAGGCCGACAAAGCGTTCCTGGATCGCTTCAAGGGGTGTATCATAAGCAATGACGTTCAGATTCGAATCGATATAGTCCCCGATCCGGGCGGTTTTCAGTGAGAAATCATCGTTTATCGAGTGCATCATCAGGTCACGTTCGGTCCACAGGCCCACAATCGTATCGCCCCTGGTGACGACCACCGCGCCGATTTTTTTCTCGACCATGAGCTTTACCGCATCATGGATCGTCGTGTTTTCATTTACATGAATCATTTCAGACTGTTTGTAACGCAGAATATCCACGGCCGTGATCATGGCAACCCCCTTTTGCAAGACGTTCAGAAACAGGAATATCAAAATACTAAAAGACATCGTAGCCAATGTCAATGGCAGAGCTGCCGCCTTCCCGGGATAACCGGAGCAGCAGAACGAATAAATCAAATTCCGGATTGACAAAATTTGTTTCTATGTTATTTGATTGAGACATCAAGATTCGTGAGGAGATCCGAAAAATCCATAGGGACATGACATTGTCCCGCTTCAAGGAAACACAGGCTTGCGGCTTGCAGGAGGATGACCTGCCGGCGCCGGGGCTTTTTTTTATTTTGAGGATTATTCGCCGCGCATCACGGGTTTGTGAACATCCCGGCTGCCGGATAGGCCCATCTGCATTTGAGCAGCGATCGGGGATTGACAATGATGGATGGTTTGAGCCGTGTAAACCCGGTGCCTTTCAAAAAAAGTGTCGTCCGCCCCATCGTGTGTTTTCCGATCATCATGCCCGGGAGCCCGGGGAATCCTGGTCAGGAATCAATCATGACATTCGAGGTGAGTCCATGTACGCGTTTGTAACCGGTCCTTTGTTGTGGTTCTCCTTTTTGTTTTTCACCGTCGGATGCACGATACGCGTGGTCCTCTATATCCGGGGGCTGGACTGGAAACTTGACGGGGTGACGTATTCCCGCAACATCATCTATGGTATCCGGGGGGCGATCCGGTCGCTGTTTTTCTGGCTGATCCCCTTTGGCACACACAGCTGGCGGAACAACCCGGGATATACCCTGATTTTTTTTGTCTTTCATTTCGGTCTGCTGGTCACGCCGGTCTTTCTCCTGGCCCACAACATCATGCTGTCCAACGCCTGGGGTATCAGTCTATGGACCCTTCCGGACAAGGTGGGCGACCTGATGACCTTTGCCGTTATTCTTCTGGGGCTTGCGCTGCTTTTACGCCGCATCATTCTCAAATCGGTCCGTCGCCTGACGCGCATCGAGGATATTGCGGCTTTGTTTCTGACGATACTGCCCTTTGTTACCGGTGCCCTGGCCTATCATCAGGTGGGGCACTATCCCTTTTGGATGATCACGCATATTCTCTCCGGGGAGATCCTTTTGATCGCCATTCCCCTTTGCAAGCTGTCTCATTTTGTGACGTTTTTCTGCTCACGAATCCAACTGGGCATCGACTACGGCATCAAGCGGGGCGGCATGAAATCCGGCGGCATGGACTGGTAATTTTTCTCACCCTTTCATTCGGGACATGGTGATATGACTCAAGGTACATTGTGCAACAGACAACCCGTTACCACGGAAAAAACCCTTCAGACCCTTCTGGCCGATACCCAGGGCAAGCAGTATTACGAGGAGATGAACAGCCTGGACGTGGACACCGAAGCCCTTGCCGAACGGCTTGAAACCACGTGTAAATCCCGGATCAGGACCTGGTTGTCCATGTGCACCAACTGCGGGTTGTGTGCGGAAAGCTGTTTTTTCTACCTGGCCAACGACAATGACCCCGAACAGATCCCCGCCTTTAAAATCCAGAGTACCCTGGGGGAGCTGGTCCGGCGAAAAGGGAAGGTGGACAATGCCTTCATGCAGCGGGCCATGGATACGGCCTGGGGCAAATGCACCTGCTGCAATCGTTGCGGACTCTACTGTCCCATGGGGATCGCCACCGGCGTCATGATGAGCTACCTGCGCGGCCTTTGTTTCTCTCAAGGGTTCGTGCCCTGGGAAATGAAAATCGGTTCGGGCATGCATCGGGTCTATCACGCCCAGATGGATGTGACCACCGAGGACTGGGTCGATACCTGCCAGTGGATGGTCGAGGAAAACGAAGAGGATTTTCCCGGTCTGGAAATACCCGTGGATAAACCCGACGCCGACATCATCTATACGGTCAATGCCCGTGAACCCAAACACTATCCGGAAGATATCGGCGACGCCGCCATTTTGTTCCACCTCGCCGGGGAAAACTGGACGGTTCCCAGCAAGGGATGGGAGGAAACCAGTATCGCCATGTTTGCGGGGGACTGGGACGGCGCCGCCCTCCAGGTCCGAGAAGTCTATGACGCCATTACACGGCTGCATCCCAGGCGGATGGTGGTCACCGAATGCGGACACGCCTACCGGGCCACCGTGATCGAAGGCCCCTACTGGGCGGGTATCGAAAGCGGCAAAACCCCCGTCGATGCCCTGCACTATGTGGAATGGATTCTTGAGGCCCTCAAGACCGGCAAGCTCAAGATCGATCCCGACAAGCGGATCAAGGAGCCGGTGACTTACCAGGATTCCTGCAATTACGTCCGGAACGGGGGACTCGGGGCCGTGGGCCCTGAAATCATGCATTACATTGCCGAGGACTTCAGGGAAATGAAGCCGTCCAGGGAGCATAACTTCTGCTGCGGCGGCGGCGGCGGTCTCAACGGTATCGGACGATACCGCAAGCAGCGGAACATCGGCATGAAAATCAAGCGCGATCAGATTCTTGCCACCGGTGCCAAACTGGTGGTTACGCCCTGTCACAACTGCTGGGATGCGATCCGTGATATCGAAGACGTTTACAAGCTGGGGATCCGCTGGTCGTTTCTCAAGCCCCTTCTGCTGAAAATGGTGATTGTTCCGGATCATCTCAAAGGGCAGGACTGATTGCGGCAAGAAAAAAAGCTTGACAGCCCTTGTCGGTTAGCGTTATTTGGTGGCCAATGATTTGTTTTAATTGTCTAACAATAAGGAGCGCACCATGACCGCATCCGAGAAAAAGGATCAGGCTGAAAAACCGTTGACGCCGGTAATGGAAGACTACCTCGAAACCATATACAATCTTGATGTGTCCAACAAGGTGGTTCGGGTCAAGGACATTGCCCAGCGGATGGATGTGAAAATGCCCACCGTGTCCAGCATGCTGAAAACCTTGAACAGCAGGGGGCTTGTCGATTACGAAAAATACGAATACGTCAGGCTGACCAAAGACGGGGCCGACGTGGGTCGGGAAATGCACCGGCGCCATCTGGTCCTTCATCGTTTCCTGACGGAAGTTCTCAAGATCGACCACGACACCGCCGACGGCGAAGCCTGTAAAATGGAACATGCGCTGGGTTCGGAGACACTGGACAGCCTGGTCGATTTCATGGAGTTCATCCAGGCCTGCCCCCGGGCCGGTGAAACCTGGTTGTCTTTCTTTGAAGAATACCGCTCCCATGGGTTGAAACCGGATAAATGCACGGAACGTTGCCCGGAATTTTCCCATGAATACAAATGCAGGCTGGACGCGTTGTGACGCTGTGCGATGAATGACGCCATAATGTAAAAAAACCCTTAAACCGCTGATTGGTAACGATTGGCGGTTTTTTCAGATAGTTGAAGTTAGATATTTCTAACAAGATATGGGTTTGCTTTATTGATGAGGTGGCTATAATGCAGGGCGCCAACGATCCGCTGATTCGTCAGGTCGAAGAAAACATCAAAAGGCTGCAGGCGGGTATGGAACAACATTTGAAGCCCGTCCACGGCGCAGGCCCGGGTGATGTCCAAAACAAACGAATGACTGAGACAAGGAGGAACAATCATGAACGGCAATTTCAGTATGACGCTGTCGCGACGCAACCGTGATCTTCCAAGGGTCAGGCGATGAATGAAACGGGGGGTGATGTGCCGGAGGGATCACTGACGATGAACACGCTGGGGCAAGAACAGAGTGTCGGCCGTCAGGGCAAAGGGTGGTTCTGGTTCTATAAACGGATCAGGATTTTTTTCCGGGATATCGAGGATCAGGACGTGGGTTGTCTCACTCCCGGTCTGGATCACGATATCTGTCGGCTTGTTATGTGCATGAACGGTGATATGCGAATCTGTCTGGTCGGCAGAGAACCTTTCGATGACGTGGAGCTTACCGCAGGCCATTGCAGTCTCCATTATCATCCGGCGGGCTGCCGCTGTATGAATTGCGCCTATTGCAGGCGGGTTCAGGTCCTCGAACTGGAGGCCCCCACCGGTGATTTTCTTTCTCTGATCGGTGAGACGGATCTTGGAAAAAAACTCGAGGAGGCGGTGGTGAAAAGCCGCCCCTTCGCCGTCCGGAAGGGCATGTCACCCCCGTTGTGTCAGGCCCTTGCGACTCTGAAAGATGCCGTGACCGATTCCGGGGGAGGGGGTACCCCGTTGATTCTTTCCCGCGCCCTCGAAATCCTCTGGCTGTTTTCAACGGCGCATGAAAGCGCTGTTGAAAAACCACTGCCGGACGATATCCGAAGGCCCCTGGTAAAGGCCCGATTGCTGCTTGAACAACACATGAGCGAACCGCCTTCACTGGAGGACCTGGCCGGACAAGTGGGCATGAGCCTGACCCGGTTCAAGGAAATGTTTCCCCGAATGTTCGGCATGACCCCTTACGCCTACCTTCGAATCCTCCGCATGGAGCGGGCCCGACATCTTCTTGGCCAGGGGACGATGACCGTCACCGAGGCCGCCTTCGATGTCGGGTACAGCAATCTGAGCCATTTTTCCAAAACCTTCACGGAGCACTTTGGTGTCCAACCATCGCGCATGGCCCGGAAGAAGTGAGCTTTTTTGCAATCGCAGGATAACACCCGCCGGCTGTCAGGGCTGAAGGACGGTCGATACACTGATGGTTTCGACCACAAAGGGGATGCAGCGGACGGCCACACTGCCTTTTTTGACCCAGATCCGGGCGATGGTGGTGGTGTCGCCGTCCAGGGTTACCTCGTTGGACAGCCTTTCCACATAGGAAATGTCTCTGAGCTTGAATTCGTAATAGATGGGCTGATTGCCGAAAAGATCGGCCACCAGGAGGATCTTGTCTTCGCGCTCGGGGTGTTTCCTGGGGCTGCCGGTGAAACAGGCGTGGGTTTTCTTGAGCAGGGTGATGTCCTGGCTGTCGTCGAACAGCTGGATGTCGTAAGTTTCCTGGAGTTGTAAAAAATGATCAAACGGCATGGTAAACCTCCGAAACCGATAAAACGTGAGCGTCCTTTCTGGCGGTGACGTGAAAAACCATGATGTTACTGTATACCACAGGGGTTAAAAACAATTCAAGCTCATGGTGGAACGGACTTGACTCAAACAACATCCGATATTACCATGTCGCAACACTCACGAACCGAAACACGCTCCCACGGCGGGAGTCCCCATTGATTTGACACATTCAGCATCGAAGGAGTCTGCATGAAACGGTACATGGTAATGATGGCGGTTTTTATTTCGTTGATCGGCTTGTCCTCCTGCGGATACAACACGCTTCAGCAGTACGAGGAAGGGGTGTTCAAGGCCTGGGGCGATGTGGAGGCCAATCTTCAGCGCAGGTCCGATCTGATTCCCAACCTGGTCCAGACGGTCAAGGGGTATGCGGCCCATGAACAGGAAACCCTCCAGGGTGTTGTCGACGCCCGGGCCAAGGCCACCCAGACGACGCTTTCGGTCAAGGATCTGTCGGACCCTGCGGCCATGGCCCGGATGAGCGAGGCCCAGGGCATGCTCAGCTCGGCCCTGTCCCGGCTGATGGTGGTGGTGGAACGGTATCCGGATCTGAAGGCCAACCAGAATTTCATGGCCCTTCAGGACCAGCTCGAAGGCACGGAAAACCGGATCAACGTGGCCCGCCAGCGTTACAACGAGGCGGTGGAACGGTTCAATTCGGCCATCAGGTCTTTTCCCAACAGCCTGACCAACAGCCTTCTGCTCAAACTGGAACGCAAGGAATACTACAAGGCAGACGCGGCGGCCCAGGCCGTTCCCAAGGTGGAATTCTAACAGCTTCAGGATAGACGATGAAACATCATGTGATCACGGGTAACGTGCGACGAACCATCGTTTTTTTGATGATGGTCATGGTCCTGGTCGAGGTGATGGCCGTTGCGGCCCTTTCGGAAATGTCCGTGCCCCCGCTCCGTGGCCGGGTCAACGATTACGGCGGAATGCTTTCCGCCTCTACGGTCCGGCAGCTCGAAACCGACCTTTCGGCCCTGGAGCAGAGCGATTCCACGCAGATCGTCGTGCTGACCGTCGATTCATTGGACGGAGAACCCATTGAAACCTTTGCAATCCGTGTGGCCGAGGCCTGGAAAATCGGTCAGGCCGATACGGACAACGGGGCCATGCTGATCGTGTCCAAAAGCGACCGGAAGCTGCGTATCGAGGTGGGGTACGGCCTCGAAGGGCGGCTGACCGATCTGGTGTCCGGGCAGATTATCCGGAACATCGTGGTCCCGTCATTCAAACAGGGTGATTTCGACCGGGGCATCAGTGACGGGGTTTCGGCCATGATCGCCGCCGTCCGGGGAGAATATCAGGCGCCGCCGTCCCGCACCTCGTCTTCGGACGGGTCCGATCCTTTGGTGTTCGGCATTCTGGCCTTTATTTTCTTGGTGTCCCAACTGGGGCGGGCCAACCGTGCGGTCGGAACGGCGGCCGGCGGGATCATGCTTCCGGTGATCGGCGCCATGTTTTTCAATGGCGGCCTTGGCCTGCTGCTTCTGCTGTTTCCCTTAGGGCTTGTGGCCGGCCTGATTCTTTCCGTGCTGGGGGCCGCGCTGGGTTCCCATCTGCCGGTGAGTCACGGCTACCGGAGCGGCGGCGGGTTTTCTTCCGGCGGCGGCTTCGGCGGTTTTTCCGGCGGCGGCGGCGGTTTCGGCGGCGGCGGGGCCTCGGGAGGCTGGTGATCGTCGGTTCGACGTGTTGAGATTTATCGTCATAAGGCGTTACAATTACTAAAAGGATGCTGCTCTGCTCATGAAGAATCTGACCGATGCATTTTTAAGCGAAGCCGATCGTGAAACCATTCGGGACACCGTGGTCCGCACCGAACGACGGACCGCAGGAGAGATCGTTCCCATGGTGGTGTCGTCCAGTTACCGCTATCCCATGGCAACCGTTCTGGGGGCTGCGGCCCTGTCCTTTCCCCTTGCCGTCGTACTGACCGCCGTTGTGGGGGAGCTTTTGTGGATCGGCCGTCAGAACATGTGGCTGTTCATCGGTATGTTTTCCGTGCTGTTTATCGTCTTTCACGCCCTGATCGACCGTGTTCCGGCGCTCAAACGCCTGTTCGTATCCCGCAGGGAAATCGACGAGGAAGTCGAGGAGGCGGCCGTGACCGCGTTTTTCCGTGAGGGCCTTTACCGGACCCGGGATGAAACCGGCGTGCTGATTTTCATTTCCGTGTTCGAACGCAAGGTCCGGGTGCTGGCGGACCGCGGCATCGACGCCAAAGTCGGCAAGGACGCCTGGGCCTGGATCGTCGAGCACATCGTCACAGGCATCAGACAGAAACGCCAGGCCGCCGCCATCTGCGAAGCCGTGGTCATGGCGGGCGACCTCCTGGAAACCCATTTCCCGATCACGGCGGACGACACCAACGAGCTCGGGAATCTGATCGTGAAATAACACCCGTCAATAATGGGGCGGTTTTTCATGGCCACCCATGGGTTCCGCCAGATTTTCGGACAGCTCGCGAATCCGGTCGATGAGAACCCGGTTGGCCGTTTGAATGTCATCGAGGGCTTTCTGCTGCTCGATGACCACGGCGTTCAACTCGGCAATCATGCGTTCCTGATAGGCGAGTTTCGTTTCAATGTCGATTAAACGCTGGTTGTCCATGATGTCTCCCGTGATGCCGTCAGTAAGCTTTTTACGCGTTTTCCTGTCCTCAGACCTCCCCCGCAAGACGGATTATTTCCCGCATATAGCCTTCGGACCGACTCAGGTAAAAGGACAGTCCTTTGGAAAACTGTTTGCCGATGATGCCGTCCACGAACATCAGGCTGATTTTTCGATGACAGGAAAGCAGGTGGTGGCAGCGCAGAAGCACCCGTTTCTCCTCGTTTGTCATGGTCTTGATCAGTTTGCGGAACACGTCCCTGGCCCGGGGCTGGTACATCCAGAAATAGAGAAGATCCAGGGCGTTGACGATCATGACCTGGTCCAGGCCTTCGATATCTTTGTTTCCAAGGGCCCCTTCGAACTGATCGTGGGCGATGAAAAAGGCTTCCAGATCGGTTTCGGGGAACAGGATTTCAAGCCGGATGTAGGTGTCCCGGATCTGGGCCAGCTTTTTGTCGTAGTCGATCCGCCTCAGGCGCATGTTCTCGAACCTGTCGGCAACGCCTTCGATGACCCCGGCCATGGTGTCCGAAGCGGCCTTGGAAATCACGGCGGCCCATTTCTGTAGAATGTCGTTGATGCCCAAAACCCCCAGCGTCCCGAGCAGGCCTCCGATCAGGGTGTTGAAGGCCAGGGCCACGGGGATGGACAACAGGCTCCTGAAAAAATTACCGAACACCGCGCCCCGGGGCAGTCCCCGGAGCAGGTTGTGGGACGACAGGTAGATGCCGTTGATCAGCGCCATCACCGCATACAGCATGGCAGGATCCGTGGTGGTGGTGATGCCGAAGCCCCGGTCCAGCAACAGGGTTTTGACCAGATAATCCAGCAAGGGAACGGAGAATCCCGTGTACAGAAGCGAATCGCTGAGCCTCTCCCAGCTGACGTAATCCTTCCACCGGACCAGGGGGGAACGACGGAATCCGCCGCCGCCCAGAACGGACTGGAGGATGTTGCGGAATCCCGTGATGCCGAACCAGATAAAGGCGCCCAGGTAGGCCAGGACCCACCAGTCCTTGGTCAGCGCGAAGGTCAGAAAGGCAGGGATGAATCCGGCCAGAACCTTGAGTGCGTTTTTCAGCCCCGTGTTCATGTAGGCCGCCTTCGGGCCTTCTTTTTTCTTTCGAAGGGCCCGGGGGACCAGGTGAAGGCCGTTGTCCTTGAAGTCCCCGATCCCTCCGATGGTGGTGATGTTTCCCTTGGGATCGAATCTTACGGATTCGGGGATGACGATCCAGTCACGCACCCGTTTCTGGCCGAGAAACACGGCAAAGGGCAGGATCCGGAACAGTCGGTAGACGTATTCCAGCCCGGCACTGGCCATGGGAACAGGGTGTCCGGTCACCCGGTAACAGGTGTCGACCCGAAGGGGGATGGGGTGGCACACCAGCTCTTTTTTCCGGAAGGCCTTGCGGGCCCGGGCCGGGAGCGTGTTTTCGATGGCGATGCCCATGCCGGGGTACTTGCGTGAATGTCCGGTGGAGTCCGTGCCGATGCAGGATTTCAAGGGCGTGTCCCGGTAAAAGGACATCAGACGGGAAATGTCGATGAGGATCTCGTTGATCCGGGCGGCCCGCTTGTGCCTGCCCTTGCTTTTCAGGTCCTCGATCAGGGTCATGATCATCCGCTTGAGACGCACCGCATTGCCGCTGTTCAGGGCCAGCTGGATGCCGTTGATGGCCTCGTAATCCGGCGCCCGCCCGGCGATGTGATCCTTGAGGTTGAAAATTTCAAGATGGGTGATGTTGCCTCCGCAGTCATAGAGCAGCTCGAGCACGTCTTCCACGTCGAGATCGGTCATGTTGAGGGTGATCCGGGACCCGTGCCTGATGCGTTTGAGCTCTTCGATCAGTTCGGCGGGCGACCGCTGAAGCATGGGGGGGGCGTCGGGGTCGTCCTGGGACGGTTCCATGGGGTCTGGGACCGAGGGGTTGGCGGCGTGAGACAGGTAGGTGTCGTAGATCGACTCGGGATCGATACGGTTCATGGACTCGATCAGCCGGGTAAACGCCTTCTCCTTTTCAGGGCCGGGATCCTTGGCGTATTCCTCCCGAATCTCCTCCAGACGCCGCCGCATGGCCGGAACCATCAGGGTGTGGATGTGTTTGGCCAGATGAAGCAGGGAGGGCTGGCCCGATCCCACGGACCGAAGGAAGTCGTCGGTCGAAATCGGATCGAGCAGGATACCGAACTCATCGGCCACGGCGGGGATGTGTTTCCGGATGAATTCGGACAGGATGTTGAACACGTAGGTCTGCTGATACACCGACACGTTTTTGCTTTCGGCAAGGAATTCCCGGACATGGGGTTTGGCCAGAAAGGACAGGTAGGCCTGGGGTTGGGACAGACCCCTTACCCCCCAGATCAGATGCACGTACCTGCCCTGGAACCGGGCGGGAAATTCCACGCCGATCCGGACACGGATGCCCATGATCTGGGCGGCCTCCATCAGTTCGGAGGCCGCCTCGGGTTCGATGTAGTTGTAATAGACCACCGTGAGAAACCGGATCCCCTTGATCCAGGCGTCCATGATCAAATGGGTGGGGGATTTGCGGCCCTTGGTGTTGGCGTCGTGTACATGGTCGTCAAAGCTGATCTGGTTCCAGTCTTCGGGCATTTCGAGCAGGTGGTATTTTCTGAGCTGCTGCCTGACGACGTTTTGTTTCCCGGTGGCCGCGGCACGGAAATCATGGGCGAGTCTGAGGGCGCTTTCCTCGTCATGGGTTTTGCGCACCAGTTCCTTCATGATCTGAAGCAGCACCCGGGCCGAGTTGAAACGGAAGGTGCTGGCCTTGATGTTCATCACTTCGAAGCTTAAGGTCCGAAGGGCCGTGATCCGGTCTTTTGCTTCGTCGGCATCGAGGGAGCCGATCAGGTGGACAATGGAATAGGCCATGCGAAGGGCCTTGGGTGCGGCCATTTCCACGATGCCGTGGGGGTGGAGAAAGGCGCCGGTGATGTTTTTCAGGTGGCGCCGTTCCTTGCCGCTTTCAAGAACGTCGCGGACGATGTTCAAGAGTTCGTAATCCTGGGCATCAAACATGATTCGTGTAAGCGGTTCGGTCATGACATCCTCGTTCGTTATGGCCATGGGCATGGAGAGTCGCCACAGTTGACTGCCTTCCATCATGCGCTATAAGTTACTAAAATTCAATGGGAATAATGGATGATTTCAGGCCTGATCTTGGATTTGAGGAAATCCTGGTTGACGGTAAAATGTTATCATATTGATTTTAAAGATTTTCTAACCGACAATGCTTCACAGGCTTCTGCCCCGGATCACCCAGAGGCTGGTGAGTTTGAGAAGGCACAAGGCGAGGGCGGCGCCCGGGATCCCGAAGGCCGGAACCAGGATCACGCTTGTCAGGAGTACCCCGAAGGCCGCGCCGGTCAGATCTGCCGAAAAGGCACGGCCGGCCAGGGAATTGCTTTCATCGCCGGCCAGGACCAGGGGAAACTGGAAGCCGCAGGTCAACGACACGGCAAAACCGAACACGAGGTAGAAAACCATGTGGGTCTTGATCATCGGGGTGAGGCTGCCTGCAATGAAGAAAAGGACAAGGCCGGCGAGGGTGAGGTCGGCCCGGGCCAGAAAGAGCCGTCGACGACGGGCAAACCGGTTTTTTGCCGCCAGCAGGGCTCCGGGCAAAAGCCCGGCAAGAAAGACCGTGATCAGGACGCCCATCCGCACATACAGGTAGCCGAACACGATCTGAACGGAAAAAAGCGAAAGAATCTCGCTGCCCATGATGGTGAACCCCGTTGTGAACAGGACGTATTCCTCCCGGGACAGCCGGGGCAGGTAAAAGGCTGCCGCGAGCACCAGGCCTCCGATGAAGACAAGGGGGCGGGTGTGGTGACGGGCAAACCACTGGGTGATCGCAAGGGACATCAGGACAGGCCGGGCGTCGGTGTTGACGGTCGCCTCGGGGGTGAGCATCGACATCAGGTAGGCCCGCCGCGCCGGGCTGACATCGGCGCTGTAGTAATCGCCGATGTAGCGGGTCGAAATGCCTTTTTGGCCCAGAAGGGCGGGAATGTCCGGGTCGAGGGGCCGGTTTGCGCAGATCAGACAGGTTTCACGGCCGGGAAGGATCAGGACATGATCAAACACCTCCCGGGCCGTGCGGTGCAGACAGGAGAGGAGGTCTTTGTTTTCACGATTCAGATAGCTGTCGAAGCCCGCGACCGAAAAGGCCAGAACGCCGTCCGGTTCAAGGCGGCCGGCCATGAGGCGGAAGGCTTCACGGGTGTAGAACCGGTTGACCTGGAAGGTCGACGGCTCCGGCAGGTTGAGCAGAATGGCGTCGTAGGTGTTCGATGTTTCGGACAGAAAGGCCCGGGCGTCGGTGTGGATGGGATTCAGACCTTCTATGTCCGACATCAGGCCGAAATCCATCAGGCTTTGGGTGAGCATGGGGTCGATCTCCACATAATCCACGGAGGAGGGGCGGTATTTTTCGATTTCCGTAAGAATGCCGCTCCGTGACGAAACCAGCAGGACGGATTCGATGCGGTCGACCTGGGAGAGGGCGTAATGGACGCGTTCTTCGGCACCCACCCGGTCATCGGAGGAGAACAACGGCTCTCCGTCCTGAAACAGGGTGTGCCGGCCCTGGTCCTCGACGACAAGGATTCGGCCGTAACGGGTTTCCAGGTAGCGGGCCAGGGTCCCCTGGGCCGGCGTGAGGGACCAGAGCTCGAGCGCGAGGGCGGAGACAAAAAGGCCGAGGGTCAGGATCAGGGCCGGCAAACCGGCCCGGCTTTTCCAGGTCAGGGCCAGCGCCGCCGCCGCAAGGGGCAGAGCCGATACGACCATGGCCTCAACCGGGGTCAGCAGATAAACCAGTACGAAAGAAAACAGGGCCCCGCCCAGCATGTCGCCCAGGTTGTCGGTGATGTAGATCAGGGCTCCGGGGAAGTCCGGCCTGTCCTCCCGGGCCGCCCGGAGGCTGAAGGGCAGGGCGAACCCCACCAGCCCGGCATAGGGCAGGATCGTCAGAAAGCTGAAGAACACGATGGCGGAAAGACCCGGCGAGCTGCCGTGAAGAAAGAGAAGATCCCGCAGGACCCGAAGGGCCAGAAGGGTCAGGGGCCCCAGGGCGCAGAGCAGGAAGGACAAAAAACCTAAGGTCTTTTGCGATGAGGCGCTGCCGGGTCGATACCGGTCGACGAAAAGGAAGGAAAGGGATCCCAGGCCCCCTCCGATCAGCCAGTTGAACAGGGTGAGGGCGATCAGGCATTCGTTGCCGGAAAACAGGGCCAGGTACTCCCGGAGCATCACCAGCTGCCCGCCCACCGAGGCGATGCCCGTGGCCGTCACCGTCAGCAGGACGAGGGATCTATTTTTTTTCTTCAAAATACTGAACCTGATAGACGGCAACCTCAAGATCTTCCGAGGTCCAGGCATCGGCGGGAAGTCCGGCCTTCATGCACAGGTGACGGAGAAAGTCTTCGGCATCGGGAAGCTGGTCCCAGACCTGGGGCAGAAAGGTGGCCCCGGCGTGTCCTTTCCGGATGATCACGCCGTCCACGTGGGGACGCAGCTTCGAAACAAGATCCCTGCCCCCGTGGTGGGCCAGGGGCGCGGGTTCGGTCAGGATACTGACCTCGATGTCCACCGTGTCAAACTCTTCGTCCGAGAGGGGGGAGAACCGGTAGTCGCCGAAGGCGGCGTTGAGGGCGTTCCGCCGAATGCCTTCGGCCACGGATTCGTCCGACGAGAGATTGCCGATGCATCCTCGAAGCTGGTCATGGATTTTAAGGGTGACGAAGGTCCCCCCCTTTCGGTGAAAGGAACCCTCGTCGGGGATCGTTACCGGTTGAGCGGGGCGGCCCAGTTTCCGGGCGATGGTCGCCCGGGCCAGATCGATCAGGACCCGGCCCTGTGCATCCGTGAATTTTTTTGCCGTCGTTTCGTTTTTCTCTTTCATGGTCATACCTCCGTAATAGGCGACGGCGGCGTATCCCACCACCCGCCTGTGATCGCCCGATGTGTCTCCGCTGTTGGCGTAATGAATCAGAGACGGGTGCCAGCCGCTGCGTCCGGCCAGATCCATCAGGGACAGTATGGGCAGGCGTCCGCAGGCGGCATTGTCTTTGGCTGAAAAGGCCTTTGCGTCTGACGAGAGAATCAGGTCAAGGGTGTGCCGGTCGGCGGTCACGGCCCTGTCATAGGGCAGGTAATGGGACAGATCCGAGCTGACCACCCAGAGGGTCGCGGGGTCATCGGGAGGAACCACCGCCGTCAGATCCCGCATCAGCCCTGCGGGATCGTCCTGTCCCACCACCAGGGGAATCAGGGAAAAGTCGGGAAGCACGGTCTGCAGAAAGGGCAGGATCACCTCCAGGCTGTGCTCGCTTCGGTCCGACTCCGGCACGGTGCGGAAGCGATGGGGGAAACGCCGGGCCAGCTCTTTGGACAGGCCGTCGACGGGGATCGTTCCCAGCGGCGTCCTCCAGGCCTCGTATCCGGTGACGGCCGTGCCCCGGAACCCCACCCGGTGGTCGGGCCCGAGAAGCACGACCCGCGTAAACGTCCTTCCGGTCAGCAGCCGTGCGCCATGGGCCGCCGCGGGTCCCGAATAATCATATCCGGCATGGGGCAGGATCAGAGCTTTGAGGGGCACACCCGGCGGCGGGTTGCCGGCGGCCGGGTCCACCTTCGCCGTCAGATCCTTGATGATTGCGGTCAACGCTTCGGGGGTTTCGGGGTAGAAGGCCCCGGCCCAGGCCGGATCACGGACCAGGGGGCCGGCGGCGGCCGGTGCCGCCAGGAAAAAAAGGCAGATGACAATCAAAACCGGACGGGCGGGTGAAACCGTTTCCATGGCGTCCCCTCCTGTGGATCGCGGTGGTCAGATTCTGCTGTCCCGGACCAGCCGGGCAAAATGCTCGAAGGACCGGTCGTAGGTTTTTTCGGCGTCCGCAGGGAAACAGCAGGCCGGAAGCTCGCGGCTTTTCAAGTGATAGCTCAGGCAGTCGCAGCACATCCCCTTGCGTGAGCAGGACGGATACGAGCAGTTGCAACGGGTCAGATTCTTTTCCTTTTTGCATTCCATGGTCAATCCTTCTTACAACAGTTTCAGGTCCCAGTTCCAGGTTCCGGGACGTTTGCGCATGGTCACCGGTCCGGGGACCTCGTCGTTCATGTGGGCGAACAGGCTGTAACCCGCCCGGATGAGCTCGTCCTTTTTGGCGGACAGATCCAGAATCCAGTTGGGATAGACCCATACCTCCGAGCCCTGGCGGGCGGCCCAGGCCTCTTCGCCTTTGGGGCTTTTAAAGGGGACAAAGGGTTTCAGGTCCGTCGAAAGGGTTCGTGAAATCGCCAGGGGCATGGGCCCGCTGAGTACCAGACCCAGGGGCAGGGGGCTCTGGGCGGCCAGTTCCAGGAAATCGTCCCGGGCAAGTTCGGGGCCGGCGAATACCCCTTTGAAGCCCAGGTCGGCCAGAGTCTGGACGGCGATGCCGTTGGTGATGTTGCAGAACGGCCCGGCCCAGAGGTCCAGGGAGTCGGGTTTCGGGAAAAAAACGATCTGCCAGGGCGCGTTGAGGACAAACTGCCTGCCCCCTTTTTTCAAAGCACGCGCGATGCGTCCGGTCCAAAGATCCTCGTCTTCAGGCCAGATGACCGGCGGCAGCCACCACCTGCAGGACGAGCCCAGTTTGCCCGGGACCGCATCCAGCGTATCGTCATCCAGCCAGAGACCGTCACCGGCCTGAATCCGTTTGGGGGCCCGGCGCATGACACGGTATTCCGTGACGGGAGCCTTGCCCCGTGCTTTTTTTCGGGGTGTCGGCGGCAAAACGAGCCGGCTCTCCGACGGGGTCACCGTCTCGGACGGGATGGTGGAAAGTTCCTGGTCCAGATCCCGGAGCAGACGATCGAGTTCCTTTTCCCGTCGGTCGATCAGAAAGACCGGGCTGTCCTTGGCAGGCGTTCGTCGGTCCTTGAACGTCAGGGTGAGGCGCCCTTTTTTGGGGATGGATTGGAATACCTTCCAGACGGCATGCCCCTCGGCATCCTCATAGCCGATACGCAGCAGATCGCCTGCCAGAAGGTCGAATCGGGGAACGAGGAAGGGGGCGTGTGAGGGCCCCTTGAGCTGCCCCACCAGGAGGCCGGATCCGGTCTGGATGCCGGTGTCCACGGGATTTTGCGGCCTCTGGCTGAGAAAGTTGTAATGGCCGGCCGGCCGGCCGAGCGCCTGGCCAAGCAGGCCCAAAGCCGTTTTCTTGGCCTGGGGATCCTGCCCCTGGTCCCGGAGCATCCGGTAGGCCGTGACCGTGTAGTACACGTAGTGGGGGCCTTTTTTCCGCCCTTCGATTTTCCAGGTCGAGACCTGGGGGATGGTCCGAAGCACCTTGACCAGCACATCGAGGCTCAGATCCCGGCAGGAGAAGAACCGTTTCCGGTCAGGGCCCTGGCTGTACATCCGCCGGCAGGGCTGGACACAGCGGCCGCGGACGCTGCTTTTGCCCCCGAGAAAACTGCTCCAGTAACAGCGGCCGGAAATGCCGTAACACAGGGCGCCGTGGATGAAGACTTCGAGGTCCATGCCCTGGGGACAGGCGTCGGCCATCTGTTTGATTTCGTCGACAGAAAGTTCCCGGGGCACCACGGTTCGTGAAAAGCCCAGTCGGTCATGGACGAGAGCCAGTCCCCTGGGGAAGCTCAGGTTGGCCAGGGTGGACAGATGAAGTTGGCCGGTGAAACCCGCCTGCCTGGCGATGGTCCCGAAGGCCGGATCCGCGACGATCAGAGCGTCGGGTTTCACATGGCGAACCAGTTTGTCCACCAGATTGACGGCCTTGTCCACATCGGAGGGCTTCAATATGGAATTGAGGGCCACGTAGACCTCGATACCCCGACGGTGGGCCAGCGTTGTCAGGGCGGCCAGTTCCTCGGTGCCGAAGTTGTCCGCCTCCATCCGGGCGGAAAAGAGTTTGAGGCCGCAGTACACGGCATCGGCGCCGGCCGCAACCGCCGCCAGAAACGAGGCCTTGTTTCCGGCCGGAGCCAGTATTTTCGGGGTATGTGAGGTATCAGTCATGCCGATCAGGGTATCATAATCCCGAAGGCGGAGAAACGGTTTTCTTCAGGGCAATCGCATGTCTGATCATTAAAACATATGGTCCTCATGGATTCATGCCGTTCACGTTTACGAGCACGTTCACGATGGTGGTGCCGGGCTGTGACAAGCCATGCTTCCTTCGTGCTCTTTGTGTTCTTCAGGGAGCGCAGCGACCGGGTGGTTGAATGCATTGACCACGAAGCCCACGAAGAGCATGAAGGAAAAGAGCCCCGGCTCTTTTCTGTGGTGACATGGGATGCCCACAGGAGTGTTGCCGTGCGGCATGCCCCGGCATGTAAGGATGAAAAACGCCGCCCCCAGGGGTGGGGGCGGCGTTTGGGCCGGATCAGTAGTTGATGATCAGGGTCGTTGAAAAAATGGTGTCCGTCCGGTCCAGGGAGCGGGGGACGGGGTGGTTGACGTATTTGACTTCGTAGGCGGTTTTCAGAGAGACCATGTCGGTCAGGGAACAGACCAGCGCGGTTTCGGAGTTGGCCTGGTATTCCTCGCCGTCTTCAAGATCCACGGCGTATTTCACGGTCTGGGTGAATTTGTTTTTTTCGGTAAAGGCGTATTCATACTGCGCCAGAGCGTTTCCCTGAAAAAAATCCTCGGTGGTGTCGTCGATGTATTCTTCATCCACATAATTGACACCGACCTCGGATTTGAAAAAATGCTTGGGACCGTTGAGAAAGATATAACCGCAGGCGGGACCGACGTAATACTTGTTCTCGATACCGGCGAATTTATCCTGGAGCCACCCGGCGAGCAGGGACGAATAGAAATGCTCGGTCAACAGGTAATCGGCCCGGAGTTCGGTGGCGTACTGCTCGGCGTTTCTCACGTCATCACTTTCACCGTACAGGGCGCTGATCAGCCACAGGACGTTGAGTTTTTCCGTGGCGGCCCAGGTCAGGGTGTTCTTGGCTTTGAGCGTCGTGGTTTCCGTGTTGCCGCTGGTGTCGACATAGGAAAGCTCGGCCTCGTTTTTGACGGTTTTGTCTTCCGCATGAAGCGGGGCGGCGCAGAGCGATAGAACCAATACCAGCCAGATCCATCTGTTTTTCATGATACGTTTCATTCCTTTCATATGGCGAATGCCGGTTACATGGGTTTCAGTTCAACACGACGGTTCAGGGCCCGGCCTTCGGCGGTGTCGTTGGTGGCCACCGGACTTTCGATGCCGTAACCTTTTGCGCTGATGCGCTCGGCGGCAATGCCCTTGGAGACGATGTAGTCCATCACTGCCCCGGCCCGTTTTTCGGACAGGCTCTTGTTGAATGCGGCGGAACCGCGATTGTCGGTGTAGCCCTGGACTTCGAGTTTCATGTCGGGGTTGTTTTCAAGAACGGTCACGACCTCATCGAGGTTGGGAAGCGACTCGGCCATGATGGTGGTTTTGCCGGTTTCGAAACGAAGATCCTTGATGCTCCAGCAGCCCCGGGCATTGACCGTGGCGCCGATGGGCGTGCCGGGGCAGGCGTCCTTGTCATCGCTGATGCCGTCCTTGTCGGTGTCAACCGGGCAGCCGTTTTCATCGACGGCCACACCCTTGGGCGTATCGGCGCAGGTGTCTTTGGAATCGGCGACGCCGTCGCCGTCACGGTCGGTTTCGACGGTTGCCGCCGCCACGGGGCATCCGTTATCATCAACGGTCACGCCTTGTTCGGTGCCGGGGCAGGTGTCTTTGTCATCGGTCACGCCGTCGCCGTCGCTGTCCACCGGACAGCCTTTGCTGTCCACAGTCACGCCTTTGGGCGTTCCGGCACAGGCATCTTTGGAATCGGCCACGCCGTCGCCGTCACTGTCCGCTTCGACCACCGGAGCGGGCGCAGGTTTTACTTCCTGTTTCGGTTCGTCGGCGGGGGCGGCTTTGTCCCGGTCGCCGCCGAAGCCGACCACCATGCCCACGGTGTAAAGCAGGTTGCTCTGGGTGTCGGTGAAGGAGATCAGGTGACGGACATCGGCCCGGAGGGCGATGGTTTCGGTCAGGTAGTATTTCAGGCCGGCACCGTAGTTGACCATGAAATCGGTGTCGTTCTCCACGTCGCTGTTGCTGAAGGTCACGGTGCCGAGCCCTGCAGCCACATAGGGCACCAGGGACTTGTCCGGCGTGAGGTTGTAGAACAGGTCGAGCCGGGCCGGATAGACGTCCACGTCCACATCGCCGGGATCGGCCTCGGTGGGGGTCATGTTCACGAACAGTTCCGTTCCCAGGCATTTGGTGAACTGGTAGCCCAGGCCCAGGCCGAAGGTCATGGCGTGGTCGAGTTCTTCATCGCCGTGGAAGGGATCCTGATTGCCTTCGAACACGTGGCCGCCGATCATGGGGGATAAAAAAACTTCCCCGGCTGCGGGGCCGCAGAATGCCGCGGGTGCGAACAACACCAATGACAAAACCGTGACGGTCACATGCATCAAAATGCCTTTCATTGGATGTACCTCCGTTTGTAAGTAATAAAAGAACCATGACCGGGTGTTCCGGTCATGGTGGGTTTCAATAAAGACGGCTTCGTAAAACGTCCGATATCTGCGTTACGCGTCATCCCTCGTCACTGCGGCGTACCTTAAGTACGCCTCATTCCTCGGGATTCGCGACGCATTGAACTCGAACGTTTTTCTTTGCCGTCATGTGACGACGTTTTGCGAGTTCATCAATAAAGGATTGCTTGTTTTTCGGAGTCGCGGTTCGGAGTCGCGGGACGCTGCGGCCATGTTTGTTACATGGGCAGAACTATACAGGAAATAAGGTTTCTGTTCAAGGGGTTAGTCACAAACATCCGGACGCCGCCACAGACGGTCCTTTCCCCTGACATACCCCAGGGATTTTATCGTATGGAGCAGGTAGACATCGAGAAATACCAGGGTGGAGCGTGGAAAGGTGATCCGGGCCAGGTATTGAACCAGGTCAGACGGATGGCTGAGAAGGGCGGACAGGGCCTCGTCAAAGCCGAAAGGCCTGTCAAAGGATGCGATGACGGACCGGGCTGCCTCATGAACGTGCTTGTGCTGATGCCGGATGGTATCGATGTGCCCGGCGATGGCGTCGGTTCCGAACAGGGGGTAGTAATGGCCCTGGAACAGGACGTCCACGCCTTCTTTGGTGACGAAATCATGAAGCCGGTCAAAGGTCTGATCGATCTTTACGACATCCCCGTACTGGATGTCGTTGGCATTGAGAAAATTCAGGGCGTCTCCGGCGAACAGGGCCTTTTGGTCTTTCAGGTAATACACCAGGTGATCTTCGGAATGGCCGGGGGCTTCCATGGCGAAAAGGCCGTCATCGATGCGCCACCCGGTGATCGTCGTGTGATCAAGGTCGATGGATTCTCTGGCTTCGGGTGTCAGGTAGACGGCCCGGGAACGGCCCGGCCGGATCAGGCCCACGCTGTTCAGCGAGTAAAGATAACTGACCGCAAACAACGCGGCGGCGGGGAACAGCCGGGAGAGTCTGGATGAAAGAAGCATTCCCCGGACCATCCAGCCGGGAAACATCCTAAACCGCCTGAGCATGTCGGGAAGTTCCATTTCCCTGGCCATGGTGAGGATCTGTCCGGTGCCGTTGGTCCGCAAATAATGAATCCGGGTCCGGACCCAGTGATGGTAGTAGATGCGGGACCCCCGCCCGGCCGCCCAGCCGTTGTTGGCGCAGTGGTCGTTGTGGTAGTGGGAGCACAGGACATGGAGGGGGCCGTCTGTTTGAAGATAAGGGCGAAGCTCCTTGCGTCGCCTGGCCCCGAAGGCCGGATCTAGGACGTAGAGGGTGTCTCCGATTGCAAATAGACAGGTGTTGGCCGCCGAACTGGCCCGGTTCAGCCGGTCGGTGTCCGAGAACATTCGGATCCCCCGTGCTTCGATTTGTTTCAGAATATCATCGCGGGTCATGCCCTTCCTCCCCCTTCACGGGTAATCACACCATTCAAACCGTCTTGGGGTGATAACAAAACAATGCTATCCAGGCAAGGGGTATTGATGCTTGCAGCCTTAGGGCCTGTAAAAAAAGAACCCGACCATCTTGCATCCCGGCTTCGGGCCATCTTTCGTTGTGGCTCAATCGCAAAATCCTCGACGTAGCTCGGGCTACGCCTGTGGTTTTGCTCAATCACCACAACAAAATCTGACCCAAATCTGTGCGCAATATAGCCATGTTATTTTTTGACAGACCCTCAGGGCCGATACCTTATCAGGCTTTCCTGGGCCATGGTGGCGACCAGAAGGCCGTCTTTGGTGAAGACCATGCCCCGGTTCATGCCCAGGCCGTGGGAGGCGCTGGGGCTTTCCATGGCGTAGAGCAGCCAGTCGTCGACACGGAAATCCCGGTGAAACCAGATGGCGTGGTCCATGCTGGCCACCTGCATCTTTGGTTCGAAGAACGTATGGGCGTGGGGCAGCAGGCTGGTGGTAGCCAGGTTGAAGTCCGAGGCGTAGGCCAGAAGGTAGGTGTGGACGGCCGGATCGTCGGGCAGCGGACCCACAGACCGGAACCAGGTCTGGTGATGGGGCGGCCGTTTGTCCGGCTTGAAGGGGTTGACCGGATTGACCCTGCGGATTTCGATGGGCCGGTCGCAGGTCAGTTTGGTACGGAGCGGCTCGGGGATTTTGTCCTTGATCATCCGGGCCATCTCCAGTTCGGACATCAGGCCCTCCGGGTCCGGGGCCGGGGGCATGTCCGCCCGGTGCTCGAATCCGGGCTCCCGCAGATGGAAGGACGCGGCCATGGAGAAAATCGGACGGCCGTTCTGGATGGCCACAACCCGCCGGGTGGTGAAGCTTTTGCCGTCCCGGATGCAGTCGACGCTGTACACGATGGGCAGTGTCGGATCACCGGGCCAGAGAAAATAGCCGTGGAGGCTGTGGACCGACCGGGTCGGGTCCACGGTCTGGGAGGCCGCCGACAGAGACTGCCCCAGCACCTGGCCGCCGAAAATGTTGCCGAATCCCAGATCCTGGCTCCGTCCTCTGAAAATGGTTTCCTCAATTTTTTCGAGCTTCAAAAGGTCCAGCAGTTCTCTCAATACCGTGTCAGACGCTGTAGCCTGTGCGGATGGGGTCATGGGTCATGTCCTTTCAGGGGTCGAAGATATCTGAAGTGCTTTGCTGACAATTTCATACACCGCCTTGGACAGCCCCGAGGTCGTTGAAATCCTTTCCAGTTCCTGCTTCATCAGGGTCTGCCGTTTTTGATCCAGGCGGTCCCATTTGTTGAACGCGGTGACGATCCGGGCCGCGATGCTGCTGTTGATGTTGTCCTGACGTATCACCTGGTCGGCGACAAATCGGTAGCCCCGGCCGTCCGGGGCATGGAAATGAACGAAATTTCCATGGGCGAAGGTGCCGATCAGGGCCCGGACCTTGTTGGGGTTTTCCCTGGAAAAGGCCGGGTGAGTCGTGAGGGCGATGACGGTGTCCAGGGTGTTGGGGCAGGCGGAGGCGGCCTGGACGGCGAACCATTTGTCCAGCACCAGCGTGTCGGTCCGGAAACGGTTGTAAAAATCCTCCATGGCCCGGGTTTTCAGTTCATGATCCTGGTCGGCGATCAGGCTCAGGGCGGAAAGGGCGTCGGTCATGTTGGCGGCGGACCGGTACTCGTCAAACAATCTGGCGGCGCTGTCGTCAAGCGACCGGGCCAGGTAGGACAGGGCCGTGTTTTTCAGCTTCCGCCGGGCCACGGATGCGCTGTCGATGGCGTAGGGCCCCGTCTCCCTGTTGTTCTCGACACAATCGCGGAACAGGTCATGAAGCTTTTTGGAAAGGGTGTCGAGAAGAAACTCACGGGCCGCGTGGATGCCCTCCACATCGATGAACCCCATGCGGTCCCCCAGTTCGGTTTCACTGGGAATGTTGAGAATCTGGGCGATCAGGGCCTTGTCGGCCCGGGAATCGGTGAGGGTCTGCGCCACGGCTGAGACGAGGTCCGGGGACAGGGCCATGGGGCGGCCGTGCTTCCGGTCGTCGATCAGCGCCGCGATGGTCCGCGTGAACAGACTCTGGGACGCGTCCCACCGGTTGAAGGCATCCGAATCGCGGGCCATCAAAAACATCAGGTCGTCGAGGCCTGCCGTGGACGTCACGGTGACCGGAGCGGAAAAACCCCGGAACAGCGAGGGTACCGGTTCGTCGGTGATGCCGGTGAAGCGAAAGGTCTGCCGGGCCCGGGTCAGGGGCAGGGTGCGTTCAACGCGGGCATCGGATTTCGATTCGCCGTCGAGGATCAGGGGCAGGGCCCGGCCGTTTGAGTCGAGCAGGCAAAGCGTCATGGGAATCAGCATGGGCTTTTTCCCACTCTGGCCGGGGGTGTCGGGAATTGTCTGGGTGACGGTCAGGATGAACTGTGCGGCCGTTTTGTCAAACTGTTTCTCGATGGTTATTTCGGGGGTTCCGGCCTGGGAATACCAGAGCCGGAACTGGGACAGGTCCATGCCCGAGGCGTCTTCCATGGCTTTCACAAAATCCTCGGTGGTCACGGCCTTGCCGTCGAACCGTTTGAAGTAGAGATCCATGCCCCTGCGGAAATCCGAGGGACCTGTGAGGGTATGGATCATCCGGATCACTTCGGCCCCCTTGTTGTAGACCGTGGCCGTGTAGAAGTTGTTCATCTCGATGTAGGCCTCGGGCCGGATGGGATGGGCCATGGGGCCTGTGTCCTCGGGGAACTGGCTTGCCCTCAGGGTCCGGACGTCGGTGATGCGCTTGATGGCCCGGGAACCCATATCCGCGGAAAATTCCTGGTCGCGGAATACCGTGAGCCCCTCCTTGAGGCTCAATTGGAACCAGCTGTTGAGGGTCACGCGGTTGCCGGTCCAGTTGTGGAAATACTCATGGGCGATGACGCCTTCGATGTTCTGGTAATCCGAATCCGTGGCGGTGTCGGGCCGGGCCAGCACGTATTTGGAGTTGAAGACGTTCAGCCCCTTGTTTTCCATGGCCCCGGCGTTGAAGGCGTGGGTGGCCACCACCATGTAGACGTCCAGATCGTAGCTGACGCCGTAGACCTTCTCGTCCCAGGCCATGGCTTTTTTGAGGGATTCAACGGCGTGACCGCACTTGTCCTCGTCGCCGTGGTCCACATAGAACTTCAGGGCCACCGTCCGCCCCTCGGCGGTGGTGAAACGGTCTTCCACGCAGGCCAGGTCGCCCGCCACCAGGGCGAACAGATAACAGGGCTTGGGAAAGGGGTCCTCCCACATCACCCGGTGTCGGTTGCCGTCCAGGATGTCCGTGCCCACACAGTTGCCGTTGGACAGAAGGACCGGGTATGTGTTTCTGTCCGCCGTAATGGTGCAGGAAAAGCGGCTCATCACATCGGGTCGGTCCGGGAAAAAGGTGATGC
This sequence comes from Desulfatiferula olefinivorans, assembly GCF_054657895.1. Classification (NCBI taxonomy): domain Bacteria; kingdom Pseudomonadati; phylum Thermodesulfobacteriota; class Desulfobacteria; order Desulfobacterales; family Desulfobacteraceae; genus Desulfatiferula; species Desulfatiferula olefinivorans. The sequence continues at coordinate 195,220 of NZ_BAAHXV010000003.1, forward strand.
GCCGGAATCCCTCGGCCTCACACTGGGTGATGAAGGTGTTTCCGGCCATGTAGAGACCCTCGAGGGCGGTGTTGTTCCGGGGCCTGATCCGGGTTGTGATCGCCAGGGTAAAACAGGGGGGTGGGGCGGTGAGGGTCAAAACCTCGTCCCGGAGCGTGTAATCGTCGGCACCCAGGGACTGGCCGTCCAGGGAGATGGCGATCAGTTCAAGGTCGCGGCCGTCCAGGTTGAGGTCGCCGCCGGTGTCTCCGTGATCCGGATTCCGACGGATATCCATGAGCGAGCCAATCAGGGCGTGGTCGTCGTACAGGTCCACATCGAGGTGGATGCGATCCACCAAATACGATGGGGGCTGGTAATGTTTCAGGTATTTCACCAGGTTTTTTTTCATGAAGGAAATCTCCGCGTGTCGATGATTCAGATGACGGTCCGTAAAACTCCTATCCTAACCATGATCTGGAAAAGATCAAGGTGCCAGGCCGGGTGCCCCTGTCGCCAAAAAAACGATTGCATGGCCCACGTGATTCATTTATGGTCATGGATCACAGCTTGGGCCGACGTCCCATCATCCGAATTGAAAAATGTGACCATGATAATGTGAACCGTCTTGTTTGGCAAGGAGATACCCGATGAAACGATTCGTGCTGCCTGTGTTTTTCGTTCTGGCGCTTACGGCATGCAGCAGCAAGGACATCCGTCCCACCGACCTGGGTGTCAAGGCCGGCTGCCTGGTGCCTTGTCCGAAAAAACCCAATTGCGTGGTCAGCAATCCCTTGGATCCCAAACACTATATTTATCCCATTCCCTACGCCACGGATCAGGAGGTGGCCTTTGGCGTGCTTCGGGAGGTCGTAACGGCCATGGAGGGATGCACGATCATCGAGGAAACGCCCCTGTATTTCCGGCTGGAATGCCTTGACGGCGGCGGCGATGTGGAGGCCGATGTGGAATTGTATTTCCCCAACGAACCGGTGATTTTTATCCGTTCGGCCTCACGGGGAGGGTACTGGGATTTCGGAGCCAACCGCAAACGCCTGGAATGGATCCGGGCCCGGTTCAATGAGAAAATCCGTGACGTCAAACTGCCTTTTCTTCCGGAAGAGACCGGGGACGGGGAATGATGCGTCCTTAAATAATGGCCTTCAGTTCGGCGATCAGCCGGGCCATGTCCTCCCGGGAGAGGTCCCGGGTCACGGTCCCGCCGCCGGGGTGGGAGAGGGACAGGGTGCAGCCGCTGTCGGTTGGGGTCAGACGGAACGATTCGCCCGGGGCCATTCGGACCCGGGGGGCCAGCCAGTCATCTGCGTTGAACTCGGCGATCTGGATCAGCACCCCGAACGCGTGTCGGGGATGAATGAACAGCTCCTTCCAGTAGGCCTCCTTGTATTCGTTGTAACCGAAGTAGGGGATGGCTTCACGGTCCAGAGTTTCCATGGCCGTTTGAATATCCGGGGTCTGTAGGGTGATGTGATGGACCCCGCCCTGACGATCGGAAAGGAAGGGATCGAGAAAGCTGCCTTTGTCCGTGGCCCCCAGAATTTCCAGACGGCTCAGATCGCCCAGGGAAAACATCTGCCAGCGGTACTTCATGTGATCGTCCCGGGCCCCCGCGCCGGGTGTTGCCCCCAGCAGGCGTTCGAAGAAGTCCCGGGCCTTTTCCTCATCGCGGACGGCGATGGACACGTGGTCGATGCGTGAAATGATCATGCGTCTCCTTTATTTCAGACCAAGGGCCCACAGGCCCGTTCCCGTTCGGCCAGGGCGAGGGCCGAGCGGACCATGTGGGCGAAGCAGGCGTTGTTCAGGGTGATGTATTTGACCAGCCGGTCGTTTCTCGGATCCAGGGTCCGGAGGATGGCCCGGAAGTCCTGGCCCTGATCAAAACGGTCTTTGACGGTCCCGTAAAAATCCAGCAGAAAATTCAGTTTGGCGGCCATGGCCTTTTTTCCCCCGGTCAGCGTGGGCCGGTGGGCGCAGAACAGGGTGTCGAAGTCGAGGGCCAGAACCTTTCGGAGCGAACGGATCTGGTCTTCCAGGCATTCGTCGGCCCGGAAAAACTTGATTCTTTCCCCCAGAAACAGGTCGCCTGAGAAAAGAAAACCGTGGTTTTCCTCAAGGTACACGGTGTGATCGTGACTGTGCCCCGGGGTGTGAACGGGCCTGATCCGGAAGCCGCCGGTGTCGATCTGCTCAGGGTAAGGCGTCACCTCCACGGGCTCGCTTTTCCCCCAGACCAGATGCTGATAGGGCCGGATGCGGAAACGGTGTTTCAGGATGGCCGCCGTGTCCGGATGACCAAGAACCCGGCTTCCGAAGCGCTCTTTCAATTCGCCGGCATTGCCGCTGTGGTCCTCGTGATGGTGGGTGACAAAGATCAGCTCCGGGGGATCGGCTTCCTGACTCTCTACTATGGCCTTGCGCAAATGGCGGATGCCCGTGTCGAAGAGCGCCTCTCCCAGCCTGAAACACCAGGCCGTCATGATGGGCGGACCCGCTATGCTCACCCCGGCGTTGTATCCGGTGACGGGTCCGAAGTCTTTGATATGGAAATGTTTTTTGAGCAGTGTCATGGCGCGGTTCTCCACGAAGCGAACGAAGCAGGTCGTCATCAATCCCGAAAGCTCACAGGTATCACAGAAACGGAGCTAAAAAAATATCAAATTGCCTCGATCATAAAAGGTAGAAAAGGTAGAAAAGGGACATGCAAATTATACATTTTATCTCTTTACATTGCCGTATTTCTTCTGATAGGTTCAATCCGATGTTTACATAATCTTGCCTTCATCACACAGGAGGGTACCTCATCATGCCACGAACTACCCGGATGCTCAGTTCGGATCAAAAGAGCGTATATCATGTGATTTCCCGCACGGCCCTTGACGGTTTTCCCTTTGGCCCGGTGGAAAAAGACCGGTTCGTTTCAATTTTGAAATGGTTTGCCCGGATCTATTTTGCGGACGTTCTCGGCTTCGCCGTCATGGACAACCATGTACACATCCTGGTCCGCATGCTGCCCGAACGGAATTTTTCCGATGCGGACATCGAAGCCCGTTTCAAGATCAAATACGGTGCCGATGCGGTGTTTCCGGTGGGCCGTATCGATCACTTCCGGGAAAAATGGTCAAATCTCTCCGAATTCGTTCGGGATGTGAAACAGACCTTTTCCCGCTATTACAACAAAACCAGGGGACGGAAAGGAACCCTCTGGGGTGAGCGGTTCAAGAGCGTGATCGTCGAACGAGGGGAAACCCTGATTAATTGCCTGGCCTACATCGACCTGAACGCCATCCGGGCGGGTATCGTCAAGCGGCCCGAAGATTACCGCTGGTGCTCGCTGGGCTACCACAGCCAGACCGGCAACCGGGATGGCTTTCTTTCCACGGACTTTGGCCTGGTGGAATTCGGTGAGATGGACGAGACGGAGCGATTCCGCCGTTATCGTCGCTTTGTCTATGAAGCCGGGTCGATAACCCGATCAGACGGGAAAAGCAAAAAGGTCATCGACAAAGTCATTGTCGATAAAGAACGTGAGCGGAACTTCGAACCCACTCGAACCGACCGGTTCATCAATCGGACCCGTTATTTCACCGATAGCGGCATCATCGGAAGCCGGGCCTTTGTGGCCGAGTATTATCAGCAGTTCAAGCATGTCTTTCAGTCCAGGCATGAAAAAAAGCCCAAGCCTATCAAGGGGTTGGAGGGCCTTTATTCCCTCAAACGTCTGTCGTCCTGACCACATCGCTATTAAAGACTCCAGCTTTAATCATCCATTTGTAAACGACCCAATGGAAAGGCCAAGCTGTTTCTTCGGGTTGGCATCTTCGGAAAAAAACTCGCGCTTCAACGGTTTTTGGACTGAAAAAAGTATGATTTCATCGCAGTGGGGAGGTGTAACTCCATCATAGCGGTTTCTTTAATGATCATCATGGCCGATGTTGGTCATCGATTTTGACCGGCTTTGTCGTGGTGAATAATTTGTATGTCCCTTTTGAGGGATTAAAGTTGGGGTTCGGATTGGCCGATAGGATGGGAACGAGCGGATTCCGGCCTGGTTTTCATGGAAAGAATCATTGAATGAAAATGAATATTCTGATTATCGATAACTCACCGGAAGATCTGGAACAGCTTAGGTTTCTTCTGAATCTGGGGGGGCATTTCGATCTGTTCAGTGTCGACTCGATATCCAAAGCGTTCAAGTTGCTGGGTGTGGGCGGCGCAAAGGATATGCTGAGTAAAACCTACGGGCTCATCATCATCGATATTTTTATGGAGGGGAACAAGGGTCTTGAGGCCTGCAAAAAAATCAAATCCATTCCGAGGCTCAAGGATATTCCTCTGATCGCGGTGACGGAGACGGTGAGCATGGAAAAAATGCTCATGGCCTTTGAAGCCGGTGTGTCCGATTATATCAGCAAGCCCCTTGACAATAAGATTGAACTCATCCCCCGGGTGAATTCCGCCATTAACCTGAAAAAGGAAATTGAGGAACGTAAAGCCCGTGAAAAAGACCTGATGCGGATGACCACGCTGCTTGAAGAGTCCAACAGCAAGCTTCAAACGGCGAACAAGCTTTTGAAAGAGCTGGCGACCATTGACGGTTTGACCGGCATTTCAAACCGAAGAAATTTTGAATCCTTCGGTCGTCGTGAAGTGAACGTGGCGAAGCGGAACAAGACCTGCGTCACCCTTTACATGATCGATATCGATTATTTCAAATCATATAATGATATTTACGGGCACCAGCATGGGGACAAGTGTCTGAAGATGGTCGCCCGTGCCTTGAAAAAGAGTCTGAACCGCCCCGGGGATCTCGTTGCCCGATACGGCGGGGAAGAATTCATCGCTCTTTTGCCTGACACGGATGTCAAGGGTGCGGAGGCCATTGCCCAGCGCATGCGATATCGGGTCGATGAGCTGAAGATCAAGCATTCCGGGTCCAATGTGGGCTCCCGGGTGACCTTCAGCATGGGGATCGCCTGCCGGGTTCCCGGCGGGGACACCACCTTGGAATCCCTGATCGCTTCCGCTGACAAGGCCTTGTATGAGGCCAAAAAACAAGGTCGAAACCGTTATATCTTTTATCGGTCCGATCAAGCCGATCAAGCGGAATAGCCTCTCTTCCCATTCCCCCTTAACGTATTTTATTTTCATCTTTACATCGTCCGGTCGATTTCTTATAGTGGCTGAACATACGCTGGGGGTGTCCCGCATGTCGGGACTGAGACGGAGAAATCCAACCCTTTGAACCTGATGCAGATCATACTGCCGTAGGGAAGCACTGAGACGACATTGTTTTTGTTTATCGAGCTTGCCTTCGGGCAAGCTTTTTTTTTGCCCGAAGCCTGCTAAGAGGCTTGGTAAAGGACATGCTCCCATGCGCATCTGTGTAAACGGTGAATACGAAGATCTTGACGAAGGACCGAGCCTTCTGGATTATCTGGCGGCCCGGAACCTTTCTCCGTCGGAGGTGGTGGTGGAGCGGAACCTTCTGATCGTGATGAAGGACGATTACGCAACGGTGAGGCTCATGGATGGCGACACGCTGGAAATACTGAGATTTGTTGGAGGAGGATGAGATGAGCAGGCAGGCGTTGGCAGACGATGTGCTGGTGATCGGGGGCACGGCCCTGACCAGTCGGCTTTTTACAGGAACGGGCAAGTATACGGCTGATACCCTGATTCCCCGGATCATCGACCAGTCGGGTGCCCAGGTGATCACCGTGGCTCTGCGGCGGGTGGATTTCCAGTCGACGACCGACAATGTGATGAAACATATCCCGAAACACGTGACCCTTCTGCCCAACACCTCCGGGGCCAGGAACGCCGATGAGGCGGTCCGTATCGCCCGGCTGGCCCGGGCCGCGGGCTGTGGAAACTGGATCAAGATCGAGGTGATATCAGACAACATCTACCTTCTGCCCGACGGCTATGAAACGGTTAAAGCCACGGAAATCCTGGCGGCCGAAGGCTTTGTGGTGCTGCCTTACATCAATCCGGACCTGATGGTGGCCCGCTCCCTGGTGTCCGCCGGGGCGGCGGCGGTCATGCCCCTGGGATCACCCATCGGAAGCAACCGGGGACTGAAAACAAAAGAGATGATCCGCATTCTGATCGAGGAAATCGATTTGCCCATTATCGTGGATGCCGGCATCGGGCGGCCGTCCCAGGCTTGTGAAGCCATGGAAATGGGGGCTGCGGCCTGTCTGGTCAACACGGCCATTGCAAGCGCCGCCGATCCGGCAGCCATGGGTGCCGCTTTCGGTGAGGCGGTCAGGGCAGGCAGGCGGGCCTTTCTGGCCGGACCGGGTGCCGAACGGGAGCGGGCCTCAGCCTCGTCCCCCCTGACGGGTTTCCTTTACGAGGAGGCACGCTGACCGATGGGTTTTTATGATGTGTTCAAAACATGGTCCCAGAGCCTGATCGACCAGCGGCTTAACGCCGTGGGACCGGAGGATGTACGTCGGGTGCTTTCCAAAACCCGGCTTGATGAATGGGATTATCTGACCCTTTTGTCACCTTCGGCCCGGGCGTTTCTCGAACCCATGGCTGGGCGGGCCCACCGTCAGACCGTGGCCCAGTTCGGACGGGTCATGGTGCTGTTCACTCCCATGTACGTCTCCAATTACTGCGAAAACCAGTGCATGTACTGCGGGTTCAACGCGACCAACCGAATCGCCCGCAAACATCTGACGTTTGATGAGATCGAGATCGAGGCCCGCCGCATTGCGGAAACGGGCCTCAAGCATATCCTGATTCTGACCGGCGAATCCCGCACCCATGCGTCCATGGATTATCTGAAAGGATGCGTCGCTATTCTTTCACGGTATTTCACCTCTATCGCCATCGAGATTTATCCGATGGAGACCGAGGCGTACCGGGAATTGAACCAGGTCGGGGTGGATGCCGTGACCGTGTATCAGGAAACCTACAACGAAGCCCTTTATGACCGGCTGCATGTGAAGGGACCGAAAAAAAATTACCGGTTCCGGATCGATACCCCTGAGCGGGCCTTAAAGGCCCGGATGCGTTCGGTGAACATCGGGGCCCTGCTGGGGCTTGACCGGCCGGATCGGGAAAGCTTTTACACAGGCATTCACGCCGCCTATCTTCAAAAACAGTATCCGGACGCGGAGATCAGTGTCTCGTTTCCCCGCATGCGTCCTCACGCGGGCAGCTTTGAACCCGACCATCCGGTGGACGATATCACCCTGGTCCAGAGCATTCTGGCCCTGCGCCTTTACATGCCCCGGGCGGGCATCACCATCTCCACCCGGGAAGACGAACGGTTCAGGAACCATATCCTGCCCCTGGGCGTCACCCGGATGTCGGCCGGCTCCACCACCGTGGTGGGCGGGCATACCCAGGAGGATCAGAATACGGGCCAGTTCGAGATCTCAGACGAACGGTCCGTGGCGGACATGGCGCGTTTTCTGGAAACTTCCGGTTATCAGCCGGTGTACAAGGACTGGCAGGCGTTGGGGCAGATGGATCATGAATGTGTTTGAGTCGGGGCTGCTGCGTTATCTTTGCGCGGAAGACCTTGACAAGGTCCGCGCCGTGCGGGTGGGGCTGGCCGGAGCCGGGGGCCTGGGGTCCAATGCCGCCCTCCATCTGGTCCGAAGCGGGTTCCGGAAACTGACTCTGGTCGACGATGATGTCGTGGACGCCTCCAATCTGAACCGGCAGTTTTTTTTCGACGACCAGATCGGGCAATCCAAGGTCTTGATGCTGGCCGACAACCTTTTGCGCATCAATCCGGATCTTGATCTGAAATGTGAGGTCGTCCGGATCGGGCCGGGAAACCTGGACCATCTGTTTGTCGACTGTGATGTGATCGTGGAGGCCCTGGACGGGGTGGACGGCAAGACCATGCTGGTGGAGTATGCCCTCGGCCGCAACAAGGTGCTGGTGGCCGCCTCGGGCCTGGGTGGTTTTGATAGTTCCGATGCCGTTGTCACACGGCAAATCCGGCCCGATTTTTATATGGTGGGGGATTTCAAAAGCGCGGTGACCGACACCTGTCCTCCCCTTTCGTTCCGCACGGGCATCACGGCGGCCAAGCAGGCCGAGGTGGTCTTCCGGGTGGTGACGGGACGGGCCTGAACACGACAGAACCCAAGCAAGGGAGTACACTATGAAAAAACAACCATGCAATACGGATATCTATTGTCTGACCGGGGAGGCCTTTTCAAAAGGCCGCTCGAACATCGAGGTGATGCGCCAGGCCATCGAGGCCGGGGTGCGCACCATCCAGTACCGGGAAAAGGACAAATCAAGGCTTTCCATGTACCGGGAATGTGTGATACTGCGAACCATGACCGCAGACGCCGGGGTGTGTTTCATCATCAACGATTACGTGGATCTTGCCATGGCCGTGTCGGCCGACGGCATCCATGTGGGCCAGGACGACCTGCCGGTTCCCGTGATCCGGGATCTGACCGGCGGGGAGATGGTCATCGGGCTGTCCACCCACACGCCCGATCAGGCACGGGAAGCCGTTCGCCTGGGCGCGGATTACATCGGTGTGGGACCGATTTTCAAAACCGGTACCAAGAAGGATGTGGTGGACCCGGTGGGTTTCGACTATCTGGATTTTGTGGTGTCCGAAATCGATCTGCCCTTTGTGGCCATCGGCGGCATCAAGGCACACAATGCGGAAACCCTGGTGCGGCGCGGGGCGGGCTGTCTGGCCATGATCACCGAGATCGTGGGCGCCGATGACATTGGAACGATGATCCGGACCATCCGGAACACGATGACTAAAGGAAGACAATCATGACCTATACCACCCAGATGGACGCGGCCAGAAAAGGCGTTCTGACCGAGCAAATGAAAATCGTGGCGGCCAAGGAAAAGATGGCTCCGGAACGGCTGATGGACCTGATGGCCCGGGGCCGGGTGATTATTCCGGCCAACAAAAATCACAAAAACCTGGATCCCGAGGGGGTGGGCGAGGGTCTGCGGACCAAGATCAACGTCAATCTGGGAATTTCCAAGGACTGCTGTGATGTGTCCATGGAACTTGCCAAGGCGAAACTCGCCGTCGATCTCAAGGCCGAAGCCGTCATGGATCTGAGTTGTTTCGGCAAGACCCGGGAGTTTCGGCAGGCGTTGCTGGCCATGTCCCCGGCCATGATCGGCACCGTGCCGATTTACGACGCCGTGGGGTTCTATGAAAAAGATCTGAAAGATATCACCGTGGATGAATTTTTCAAGGTGGTGGAAACCCACGCCGAAGACGGGGTGGATTTCGTGACCATCCATGCGGGCCTGAACCGGCAGACCGCGGAAAAGGTAAGGAACAACAAACGTCTGATGGGCATTGTGTCCCGGGGCGGGTCCCTGCTTTATGCCTGGATGCACCTCAACCAGGCGGAAAATCCGTTTTATGAGCATTTTGACCGGCTTCTGGATATCTGTGAACGCTACGACCTGACCCTGAGTCTGGGGGACGGCTGCCGTCCCGGAGGACTGGCCGATTCCACCGACGCCGCCCAGGTCGAGGAACTGATCGTGCTGGGCGAGCTGACCAAACGGGCCTGGGAACGGAATATCCAGGTGATGATCGAAGGCCCGGGCCATATGGCCATGAGCGAGATCGCCGGCAACATGATGCTTGAAAAACGCCTCTGCCACGGGGCGCCTTTTTACGTGCTCGGCCCGCTGGTCACCGATGTGGCGCCGGGTTACGATCACATCACCAGTGCCATCGGCGGAGCCATCGCCGCCGCCGCCGGGGCGGATTTTCTCTGCTACGTGACCCCGGCCGAACATCTGCGGCTGCCCACGGCCGACGACATGAAAGAGGGGATCATGGCCTCGCGCATCGCGGCCCATGCGGCGGACATCGCCAAAAACCTGCCCGGGGCACGGGACTGGGACAACGCCATGAGCGAGGCCCGCTCGAAGCTTGACTGGGAGAAAATGATCGAACTTTCTATTGACCCGGAAAAGGCGAGGCGCTACCGTGAAAGCTCCAAACCCGAACACGAGGACAGCTGCACCATGTGCGGCAAGATGTGCGCGGTGCGAAACGTCAACCGGGTCCACGAGGGCAAGAACATTCAGTTAAGCGACTGATGACCGGCCCCAAACCGCCTTCAATCAATCAGGAACCTTGTTCATGAAACAGGTGAAACGGAATTCGATTCTCTGCCCCAACTGCCGGAAACTGATCAGCGCCGATGAGCGGATCTGCCCCTATTGCAGCATGCTGCGCCCTGGGTCGGCCCTGAAAAACAATCCGGTGATCCGAAACATGGCCGATGCCCGTCAGGTGACCCTCGCCGTTATCTGGATCAATGCCGTCATGTATGTGATCTCCCTTCTGGTCAGCGGGCCGGGCATCGGGTTTTCCATGAATCCTCTGGAGACCCTGTCGCCCTCGTCCGAAAGCCTGATCCTTCTGGGTGCCACGGGAACCTATCCGATCAATACCTTTGGACTCTGGTGGACCCTGCTTTCAGCCAACTACCTCCACGGCAGCGTTTTGCATATCCTGTTCAACATGCTGATGTTCTGGCAGCTGACCCCCCTGGTGGCCCGGGAATACGGCCCTTACCGGATGGTGATTCTCTACACCCTGGGCGGCATCGCCGGCTTTGCCGTATCCTACGCGGCCGGAGTGACGTTTACCATCGGCGCTTCGGCGGCGGTCTGCTCCCTGGTGGGTTCCCTGCTTTATTTCGGGAAAAGCCGGGGCGGGCTCTATGGTCAGGCCGTGTACAAGCAGATTTCCGGCTGGGTGATCAGTCTGTTTTTATTCGGTTTTCTTGTGCCTGGTATCAACAACTGGGGCCACGGCGGCGGAATTTTGGGGGGGATCATCCTGGGACGGCTTTTGGGATACAATGATATCCTCAAGGAAAAATCCGTTCACAAGACATTGGCCTTTCTTTGCGCGGGGGGGACGATTCTCGTGCTGGTGTGGGCCCTGATCCATGCAGGGCTGTACACATTCTTACGCGGCGCGTGATCAGGGCGGAGCGTTTATTCTAACATCCATATGCTGAGCGGTATTCCCAATCGAAGGAGAGACGGCAATGATCATCGGACATGGCGGCAATATTCATGATGTGGCGGCAAAGCTGGGCTGTGAGGCCACGGACATCATCGACATGAGCAGCAACCTGAATCCCTTGGGCCCCCCCGACGGACTGGCCCGGTTTCTGATCGACCAGATGGAAACGATCATCAGTCTGCCCGAGGTGAATTCGAAAAAAATCACCGGCCTTTTGGCCGATAAATACGGCATTCCCCACGAAGGGGTGTTGGCCGGAAACGGCACCACCCAGTTTATCTATTCGATTCCGGCGGCCCTTGGCACCCGGAAGGCTCTGGTCGTGGGCCCCAGCTATGCCGATTACAAGGACGCCTGCACCCTGCACCAGGCCGACTGCGACTATTACCTCACCCGGGCCGAAGACGGCTTCGCCCCGGACATGGATGATCTGGTCAAGGCCGTGGACGGCAAGGATACCGTGTTTATCTGCAATCCCAACAATCCCACGGGGTTTCTCTGGGACCGTGATGCGCTTGCGGAACTCTGCCGGGCCTTTCCTGAAACCTTTTTCGTGATCGACGAGTCCTATCTGCCCTTTGCGGCGGACAGTTACGGCACCAGCGCCATCGGCCTCCGTCTGCCCAATGTCATCGTGCTGAATTCCATGTCCAAGATTTTCCGGATTCCGGGCTTGCGGGTGGGTTTTCTTTTGGCGCCGGTGACCCTTATCTACCGATTTGAAAAATACATTCTTCCCTGGAGCGTCAATGCCCTGGCCCAGGAGGCCGTGGGCTACATCCTGGAAAACCCCGCACTGACCGATGTTTTTCTCGATACCAGCCGCCGCTTCGCGGCTGAGGAGAAACAAGCCTTTTTATCGAGCATCGAAGGTTTGGGCGCCCTTCAGGCCGTTCCCGGGGCGACGTATTTCGTGCTGGCCCGGCTGACGGGTAGCATGGATGCCGCAGGGTTGTGCGCGGAATTGCTCAAGGATCGGATTCTGATCCGTAACTGCGGCAATTTTGTCGGCCTTGACGACCGTTACGTGCGGTTTTCCCTCAAGGACCAGGACACCAACCGGCGGCTGGCGGACCGGCTTCGGGCCATCGTGCGATAGAGCGTTTTACCTGAGAGGCGGGTTTGATGGGCACGCTGCGCTTTACCCATCCTCTACGGGCTATCGATGCAACCGGGGCAACGCGTTGTCTTCCCATCATGGCCGTCTGACGGGCGGCCTCAGAAGCCCAGTCTGATCTGGAAAATCTGAAGAGCTTCGTTCGCTTGCATTCTGGCGAGTTCATCGTCTGCGGTCAGGTCATAGGAATAGAACACGCTCTCGTTGCCGGGAACGCCCCCCGCGAGCACCAGCTCGGCGATCCGGCTTACGGGGTCGGCGGTTTCGGTGTATCGGACCACAAGGACGGTCAGCAGCTGGTCGGCGTACCCGTCTGCGACCCAGTCCCCATGGAACAGGTCGAAAAACTCCAGGGAGGGGTCCCCATTGGTATCGGCCAGATAAGCAAAGGTGTCCGCCAGTATATCGTCTTCGAGATAGCCCTGAAATGTCGATATTTCCGAGGCACTGGGAAAGCCCGCTTCGGAATTGGCCTCAAATCGGGCCTGGGGGTCTTCCAGATAGGCCAGGCCGATGATCAGATCGGTCAGCGGGGTGATGTTGGTGGTCTGGTACATGATCAGTTCATGGTCCGTACCGGCGTCGACGGCGGCGGCGATAATCTCGTCACTGGGGTTCCGTCGGCCGGCGCAGTAGGAATACAAGGTCCGTTCGCCGTCCAGATCTGCCCAGACCAGATAGGGCGGGTCGTGGGGCGCCACGCTGACGGAATAAGTGCCGTCCACGGGATCGATCACCGCTGCGTAACGATCCGCCCGCTTGTTGCTGATCACGTGAACCGTACCGGTCACCCGCACGCCGGTACTCACGGTACCCGAGATCACGTAGGGCTCGGCCTGGCCGTACCCGCTGTTGTCGCAGCCGCAGATCAGAACACACAAAGCAAAAAGAACGGCAAGTCCCCGGCCGATGTATTCGGGTGTGGCTTTCATAAACTAAAAACTCCCTGGTAATTCGTGTAGCATTCCCCCAGGATGCAATGGTCCTCTTGGGCATATCGTTTTCTTGAACATGCGTAAAGATGTATGCGCGCCGCCGGACTTAGTCAAGAAAAAAGAGGCCGCGATCAGGGAAAATCACGGTCCGGTGCCCCGCATTTTTTTGCAGAAAAAAGTATTTGGCCGCCGGGACCTGTGCTATGAATAAAGCGATTCGTCATTCGAATCGGTGGACGACACCCGGCGACATCATGATGAACATCCTATTCCGACGATTGCATGTGAGGGCTTTATGATTATACCCGTTATTCTGGCCGGCGGTTCGGGAACCCGACTCTGGCCCCTTTCCCGCGAACAGTATCCCAAACAGCTGCTCAGTCTGGTCGATGAAAAAACCATGCTCCAGAACACGGTGCTCCGGCTTCTGAGTTTCCCCGAGATCAGGGACCCCATGGTGATCTGTAATGAGGATCACCGTTTCATGGTGGCCGAACAGCTTCGGGCCATCGGGGTGGACAAGGCATCGATCGTTCTTGAACCCATGGGCCGCAACACGGCGCCGGCCCTGTGCGCGGCAGCCCTGAAAGCCATGGAAGGCGGCGCAGATCCCGTGCTGATGGTTCTTCCGGCGGATCATAACATCGAAGAGGTCAAGGCCCTGCATCAGGCCATTTCCCTGGGCATGGGACTGGCCGAGAAAGGGCGTCTGATCACCTTCGGCATTGTTCCTCAGGCTCCGGAAACGGGGTACGGCTATATCCGCAAGGGCGATCTCCTGGAGGACGGGAGCGCCGCGTCGGCCATCGCCGAATTTGTCGAAAAACCCGACCGGGAAACGGCCCGGACCTATGTGGATTCCGGAAATTACTGCTGGAACAGCGGCATGTTCATGTTCAAGGCCTCCGTGGTTCTGGCGGAACTGGAACGCCATGTGCCCGACATTGTTTCGGCCTGCCGGAATGCCGTGGCGCTGGGGCGCAGGGACCTGGATTTCTTCCGTCTGGACAAGGAGGCGTTCAAGGCCTGCCCCAGTGACAGCGTTGACTATGCCGTCATGGAAAAAACCGATCGGGGCGCCGTGATTCCCCTGTCCGCCGGATGGAACGATCTGGGCTCCTGGGACGCCCTCTGGCAGGTGGGCAAAAAAGACGAGCACGGCAATGTGATCCGGGGGGACGTGCTGACCCATGAAGTCAAAGACTCGTTTCTCCATGCGGAAACCCGGATGATCGCCGCCGTGGGCCTTGAAAACCATGTGGTGGTGGAAACCGCCGACGCGGTGCTCATCGCCCCCCGGGACCGGGTCCAGGACGTGAAGCGGATCGTCAGCCAGTTGAAAGGGGTGATGCGCGAAGAGGCCGCCATCCATAAAAAGGTCTACCGGCCCTGGGGGTCCTATCAGGGGATTGATCTGTCCGATCATTTTCAGGTCAAGCGCATTACCGTGAAACCCGGCGCCCGGCTGTCTCTGCAGAAACACTATCACCGGGCCGAGCACTGGGTGGTGGTCCGGGGCACGGCCGTGGTCACCAAAGGCGATGAGGAATTCGTGCTCAAGGAAGACGAATCCACCTACATCCCCCTGGGCGTGGTCCATCGGTTGGAAAATCCGGGCAGGATCGACCTGGAGCTGATCGAAGTCCAGTCCGGATTCTATCTGGGTGAGGACGATATTGTCCGGTTCGAGGATGTTTATGGGCGATAATCTGGAAACCGCGGGGTTTTCATCCCTCAAGGGCCATTTTCTTATCGCCATGCCGGAGCTGTCCGACCCGAATTTCGCCGGAACCGTGACCCTGATCTGTGAACACAATGCGGACGGGGCGTTGGGACTGATTATCAACCGCCCCCATCCGCTGATCGTCACCGAGCAGATTTTCAAGGAGTTCAAGATGTCGGTCCATGAAGGGGTGGGGCAGGATCCGATCTACATGGGGGGGCCGGTGCAGACCGGCGAAATCTACATTCTTCACGGCCCGCCCTTTGACTGGCGGGGCACCCTCCAGGTGACCCGGACCCTGGCGCTGTCCAACACCATCGACCTGCTTGAAGCCATGGCCGTCAAGGTCGGCCCCACCCGGACCCGGATGATGCTCGGATGCGCCGGCTGGGGGCCGGGGCAGCTCGAACAGGAACTGCTGGACAATGCCTGGCTCACCCGGGATGCCCTGGATCACATCATTTTCAACACCTCGGCCGTCGAGTGCTGGGAAGAAGCGGTGAAAAGCCTGGGCATCGATCCCATGCTGCTAAGCTCGGGTGCAGGGAACGCCTGATGCCGTGGGTGAGGTCAGGGCAATCGCATGTTTCATATCCTTGAAGAAAAGCAAAAAACGGCCTTCGTGAGAATCTCAGCGGATTGATCTCAGATCAATCCTGTCGACATAAAAACGTCTCCCTGCCCACAGGGCATGACCCATGGGTCGTGCGGGGTAGACATACGATTGCCGTGTGGGTAAGGTTCTCAGGCGTAGACATTGATGCCCGATCGGTCGGTGGACGTGTCCATGGCGGTGGGGTAGGCTTGGGCCTTTTGCCGTGATTCGGTCGTCTCGGTGGTTTCGGCGGTGGGTTCACCGGCCTTGTCGGCTGCATCGGTTTTGTCGGTAAACGGTGACGGGGCCTCGTTCATGGTCTCGGCCCGGCTTTCAGCCGTAACGTCTCCCCGGGCCTCCATTTCTATTTGCGCGGCTTTGGCGGCCACGGCACGATCCTGGGCGGAGGGCTCCGCCGGAGCCAGGGCGGCCCGGATCACAGTCTGCATTTTGGCGATGGTGGCCCGGGGATCACCCGGTTCCTTCGACACATCGATGCTCACTTCCCCGCCGACCGCATAGCGTTCGCCATCGGGTCCGGTCTGGTATTCGAACTGGGCCCCGCTTCTTACATACCGGCCGCCGGCGGCGACATGGGCCTGTTCATGGGCCTTGACTTCCCTGTCCCTGGCCTTGAGCTCTTCGATCTGCTTGAGCTCTTCCTCGGTCAGTTCAGCCTCTTTTTTGTCTTCAGTCTTCTGCGTGTCTTTTTGGGGGTCGGATGGCGCGGTGTCGGTTTCTTCGCCGGTCGTTTCTGTTTCCCGGCCGTCGCTTACGGGTTTCCCGGTGACAGGGGAGGGCGCGGCATAGGTGTTTTCTCCGGCGTCGTCCGCCGGTTGTTTTTCAAAAACATCAACCGGAGCATCGGAATCCGGCCGGGCGGCCTCGGTCGCTTCCTGGGCCCGGACGGCCGGAGGCATCGGTTGATATGTGACAGGCACGCTCGAGGCGATGGACGAGAGGTTCATGGTCTTATCCCGTTTTATTGACCGAAACAATTACACTCCTTATCATCGGTCAACGGGGCTGATCGCTTGAGGGGAATGTTCCTTTCAAGCGCCGGCCTAAGGATCAGACGGCGTTTTTTTTCGTAAGGGTCAGTTTCTCAAGATTGGTCCGGGCAAAATCCAGACTGTCGTCCAGTTCCAGCGCCAGTTTGTAATAGGTGACGGCCTTGTCGGTTTCTCCCATGTCCCTGTAGTTGGAGGCGATGTTCGCGTAATCGATGCCCGATCCGGGATTGAGCTCAAGCACCCGCTCGAAGCAGCGGATGGCGGTTTCATGGTTTTTCAGCATGAAATGGCAGAATCCCATCAGATTGAAGATGTCCTCCCGCTCGTCGTCGGCCTCGGCTCCCCGTTCAAGAACGGCAAGGGCCTGTTCATACTGCCCCATGTCCTTGAGGCAGACCCCGGTATATGAGCAGATCGATGCCGTGTCCTGGGGCTGGGGAGAAAGGGACAGGGCGCGTTCAAAGCAGGCAAGGGCCTGGGTGTGTCGCTCGAGGGCCAGGTAGGTGAGCCCCAGAAAAAACTGGAGGTAGTATTTTCCGGGCAGTTTCCGGTCCATGTCTTTCAGACGGCCGAGGGCCTCATGGGGCTCCAGGTTTTCCGAAATGAACTTGGCCGAAAACATGCCCACGTTGGTCCCCGTGGCCCGTTCCCGGAAATGGGCGCCGGGGATGACGGTGTAAAAGGCGGGTACCTTTAGATCGGGGTGCATGGTGTCGACGAGAAACACCTCCATGCCCTGTTTTTCGAGGACCGACACGTAGCGTTCCACCTCGATTCGGATATTGTTGTCGGACAGATCGGGCAGATCGGCCATGGACAGGGTGACCGGGGCTCCGATGACATAATCGGCCTCGGCCGGGGAACGGAATTTGGGAAGGCCGCTGGCAACGTAGTTTGCGGCGCTGTTGAAGTCTCCGGCCAGCTGGGCGACTTCGGTCAGGGCCCGGCTGAGGGCCTTTTCCGGGTTCGGCGCCGTACCGGCGGTCCAGACGATTTCACTCCGGGCGGGGAAGGTGGACGGGTCCCAGGCCAGAACGGCCACGGTGGGAATGCCCGTGTCCAGACTGAAATCCGACACCACCAGTTCGATGCCGGCCTGTTGATATTTGTCGAGCATGTCCTGCACGACGGGGTCCTTGGAGGTGCGGGGGTCGATCCGGGGAACGCGGCGCTTTTCCATGCTGACGAGCGAAGATACATGCCGTTCCACGATTTCCGATATACCCTGACAGATGGCTTCTTCCGCGCAGTTCCCCGCCGAAGGCCCGTTGAATTCGTTGATCATGAAAAACCAGTCAAAGGGAATCAGCTCGGCTTTTTTTTGGGTCAGGTTGTATGCCCAGGTCCATTTCAGGGGGAGATCGGCAAAGAATTCACGGGTGATTTCCAGTTCGGCCCGGTTGTCGTCATGGACCGATCGGGCGATCAGATCGAAGGCCATGGCCCGCTCCCGGACATTGCGATAGGTATCGGTGATGAAGTTGGCCGGGTTGTTTCGGAACGCGAAGAAGCTGAACCGTTCGGCCAGCTCCATGACGGCGCTGGCCTCGGACTGATCCGGGGTGGCACCTTTGCCCATCTGTTTGTTGGTGCCGGTCATGGCCCGGGCATCGTTGCCGCAGACGCTGAAGTAAACGGGAATGTTCAGGCGGCCGTTGTCGATCCGCAGTGTGTTTTCAAGGATGTCCAGATCCAGGCGAGCCGTCCGTTCTTTGAATCGCCGGACCGTTTCCCGGGGCGTGATGATCTTATCCTGATCATCCGTGACTTTTTTAAAGGCATCCTGAAGCGTGATGGTGACACTCATGGTTGATCTCCCTGTAATTTTGAAAAAAGAGGGTATAACACACTCGGTTGACCGATGAAAGGGGTGTCTTTTTTAAATTGACCCGCGGTAAATTATCTGCTAAGGGAAATCAAATTATTTCGGCGATTTATTATACTAGATAAGGACAAGGTGATGAGACGCATAGCCCGGCTTGAACGCTACACATCCGAAACGCGGATTTCCGCCGCCATCGATCTTGACGGCACCGGCGAACGGGAGATTTCCACCGGCATTCCTTTTTTCGATCATATGCTGGATCTTTTTTCACGCCACGGCTTTTTCGACCTGACGGTTCAGGCCGAAGGCGACATCGGCGTGGACAACCATCATACCGTGGAAGACATCGGCATTGTTCTGGGCAGCCTGGTCAGTGAAGCCCTGGGCGACCGTCGGGGAATCGTCCGCTACGGTCACGCCGTGACCCCGATGGACGAGACCCTCAGCGAGGTCAGCCTCGATCTGTCGAACCGGCCCTTTCTCGTTTATAACGTCCCCGACCGCATGGGTGTCTGCGGCACCTTCGACACCCGGGACGTGAAAGAGTTCATGCGTGCCTTTTCAGGCAAGGGCGGACTGAATCTCCATGTCAACGTGAGATACGGTGAAAACGACCATCATATCGTTGAATCGGTGTTCAAGGGTCTGGGCCGCGCCCTTGCACAGGCTGTTTCCCTGGACAGCCGGATCGTCGGCCATCTGTCCACCAAAGGGGTGCTTTAGATTTCACCTTTTGTCCCTGTGATCAGGAACGACTGAACATGTCCGGTCCCATGTGCCCATCCGTTTCCCATCATCGCTGAACGAGTGTGGATGACCCGTCCGCAGGCGCGCATTTGTGCTGTCTGCGGATGTTTTTTTCGCCCGGGGCCGGGACGGGGTTTGACAAACGTGGAACCATCGTTATTTTTTGCGTCTGATCCGTGTTGAAATGAGGCCGGATTTAAAATGGTTCTGTGCGGCATTCCAATGCGGCAGGATGGGAGACAGGCGGTTTTGGCACGATTGATACCCGAAGATATAATTCTGGATATCCAGCAGGCGACGGATATTTATGAGATCGTGTCCGAAACGGTTCAGTTGAAAAAGTCGGGGCAGGGCTTTATGGGCCTTTGCCCTTTTCATTCGGAGAAGACCCCGTCGTTCCATGTGAATCCCGTGCGGGGGATTTACCACTGTTTCGGATGCGGCGTGGGCGGTGATGTGTTGAGCTTTGTGATGAAACGTGACGGGCTCACCTTTCCCGAAGCGGTTCGGATGCTGGCCGCGCGCTGCGGCATCACCCTTCCCGAGCCGGAAAAGAATCCGGCGGAGCGCCGGGTTGAAAGTCAGCGGGAGTCCCTTTACGCCGTCAACCGGCTTTCCATGGAATATTTCAAGGGGATTCTGTTCAAGGGGCCCCAGGGCGAGCCGGCCCGGCGCTATCTGGCCAACCGGGGCATGACCGAAACGATTGCCGAAACGTTTCAGCTTGGCTATGCCCCCGACGGGTGGGACAACCTGGTGCGATTTCTTTCAGGGCGGAACATTCCCCGGCAGGTTGCGGAAACATCCGGGCTGATTGCCACGAAAAATAAAGAAAGGTACTACGATCGCTTCAGAAATCGTATTATTTTTCCGATATTAGACCAGAGCAGGCGGGTGATTGGTTTCGGGGGCAGGGTCCTCGATGATTCCCTTCCCAAATACCTGAACTCGCCGGAAACGCCGGTCTACAGCAAGAGCCGGTCGCTTTACGGTTTTCATGCGACCCGGCAGGCATGCAGGCAGACTGGGGCCGTCCACATTGTGGAAGGCTATTTTGATCTTTTATCCTTATATATGTATGGAGTGGAGCATGTGGTGGCCACGCTGGGAACGGCCATCACCCAGGAACATATCCGGATGCTCAGCCGGGCGGGCGTCAGGCGCTTCGTGATGGTCTACGACTCGGACGAGGCGGGAATCAGGGCCGCCGAGCGAAGCATTCCCGTGTTTCAGAAAGAATTTATCAGCGCCAACATTCTCGTGCTGCCGAAAGGCCATGACCCGGATTCGTATATACGTGAGTTCGGTCCGGAAGCCTTTATGAAACTGTCGGATCAGGCTCTTGGGGTCATTCCCTTTCTGCTCGAATCGGCCGTCAGGCAACACGGTCTTTCCGTCGAGGGGCGTATCCGGATCATCGAGGTGATGACGGAACCCATCAGAGCCGTGGAAGACCCCATCGGTCGTTCTTTGTATGTCCGTGAACTGGCGGACCGCATCGGGGTGGACGAAAAAGCGGTGCTGGAAAAAATCAGGGAGCAGGCCGGCGGCCCGCTCAGGCGTGTTTCGGGACCTGCGGCCACTGGTTTTGAATCCCGGCCCGTCGAACGCAGGGTTCGTTATCTGGAAATGGAAAAGCAGATTCTGTCCATGATGCTTCAGTTTCCGGAGATTCTTGACGACTGCCGTCGCAGCGGCGTGGTCGACTACCTGGAACACCCGGCGCTCAAGGCCCTGGCGCGAAAGATTCTTGACCACGGGGGCGATCCGTCGACCCTGGCGCCGACCCTGATTGCCCGGTCTGAAAATGACGCCCAGCGGAAAATGATATCGGCACTGGCCGTCGGTGATATTCCGTGGCTTTACAAGAATTGTGTCAACCTGATTGATCAGTTTGTCCGAAACAGGAAAAAACATGAGGACTCCCTGTCGGAACAGATCAGAATAGCCGAGCTGAATCAGGATCATGATCTTCTGATGGCCCTGATGAAGGAGAAGATGAAGCGGCTGAACCAGTGATGGTCTCGTAAAAAGTCGAATTTCGGACGGCTTCGTAAAATGTTCGAGATCAAGGCTTGCGAAGCCCGAGGAATGAGGCGTACGAAAGGGTACGCCGCAGTGACGAGGGATGAAGCGTAACGCAGATATCGGACTTTTTACGGAGCCGTCAACCATTGAATGAATAAAACATTACAGCGGTATCGTTATTATAATCCGGAGTCGGAGGAGGCAAATTTTTATGACCAGAAAATCCGCAGGGAATGCAGATGAATTGCGAAAATCACAACAGGAAGTGATCAAGGATTTGATCCTCGAAGGAAAGAAGAAGGGTTTTCTGACCTTTGACGAGGTCAATGAAGGTCTTCCCGATGATGTGGCGTCCTCGGAGCAGCTCGATGAGATTTTTATGGGGTTTACGGATATGGGTATTCAGCTCGTCGAAAAGGAAGACGACTATGAAGACCTGATCGATGACAACAAGAAGATGGGCGGCAAACTGGTCAAGGACGAGGCCATCGGATTTGAAAAGGAAAAGGACGACTTTGACGATACGGCGACCCCTTCGGATTTCGGAACGGTGACGGACCCGGTCAAGATGTACCTGCGCGAGATGGGGCTGGTGACCCTGCTTTCACGGGAGGGTGAAATCGAAATCGCCAAGAAGATCGAGGTGGGGGACCAGGAAGTGCTGCGCTGCCAGCTCGATACCACCCTGGCCATCGATTATATCCTCACCCTGGCCGACAGCATTCGGGACGGACGCCTGAGACCCAAGCATGTGCTGCGCGATATCGATGAGGGCGACGGTCTGGTCGATGAGCAGATTCAGGTCGACAGTTTTCTTTCCACCATCGATGCCATCAAGGAAGTCAACGCGGAAAATATGGAGCTGCGTGAAAAACTGTTCACCGAAGAGCTCAATCCCGATGAACAGAGAAAGATTCGGCGGGCCATCGGCCGTCGCACCGACAAAATCTTCAACCTGCTCAAGGAATGGCGGCTTGAGGTCGGCGTCACCGAGCGGGTGGACAAGATCATCAAGGACCAGATCGAATGGTTTGAGGAGATGAACAAGGTGATTATCCGATGTGCCGAATCCTTCAGCACCACGGTCACCGAGTTTCGTTCGGTTCTTGCGGGCGATGACTGTGTGGCCTGGTCCAAGGACAAATGCCGGCTGGATGACGACCGCCGCGCCCGTCTGTTTGACGACATCAAGGTCATTCAGAACCAGATCGACAGTCGTGAGTATGCCATCAAGGCCAACAACCGCATCCTTTCACGGATTGTCAGCGCCATCGAAGACGGACGGCACAAGTCCAAGCTTGCCAAAAGCGAGCTGGTCAAGGCCAATCTTCGCCTGGTGGTCAGTATCGCCAAGAAGTATACCAACCGGGGGCTTCAGTTCCTCGACCTGATTCAGGAAGGCAACATCGGCCTGATGAAGGCGGTGGACAAGTTTGAGTATCGCCGCGGCTACAAATTCAGTACCTACGCCACCTGGTGGATCAGGCAGGCCATCACCCGGGCCATCGCCGATCAGGCCCGTACCATCCGTATTCCGGTTCACATGATCGAAACCATCAACAAGCTGATCCGGACCTCTCGGTATCTGGTGCAGGAGCTGGGCCGTGAACCGACCCCCGAGGAAATTGCCGAAAAGATGGAGATCCCTCTGGACAAAGTCAGGCGTGTTCTGAAAATCGCCCGTGAACCGATTTCTCTGGAAACACCCATCGGTGAGGAGGAAGACAGCCATCTTGGCGATTTTATCGAAGACAAGAAATTCATGCTGCCCTCCGATGCGGCGGTGAGCATGAATCTGGCTGAGAAAACCCGAAAGGTGCTGGCGACCCTGACGCCCCGGGAGGAAAAAGTGCTTCGCATGCGCTTTGGAATCGGTGAAAAGGCCGACCATACCCTGGAAGAGGTGGGCAAGGATTTTGCCGTGACCCGGGAACGTATCCGGCAGATTGAAGCCAAGGCGCTCAGAAAGCTCCGGCACCCCACAAGAAGCAAGAAACTCAAGAGTTTCATTGAAATATAAGACTTGACAAACGCGGTGGCCTGGGGTTATTTAACGAAACTCCAGGACGTTTGAGGGCCTATAGCTCAGTCTGGTAGAGCCACCGGCTCATAACCGGTCGGTCCCTGGTTCGATCCCAGGTGGGCCCACCAAAAACCAGTTTATTCAGAAAAACGAAGGCGGAATGAAGACCCCGAATTATTTTTTTCATCGATGTTGATCCAAGGCGTGGTACTGACATACCACGCCTTTTTCATGTCCGGGAAACGAATGGCGGGATCTGTGTGAGCTTTTGGGGTGCAAGCGCCGTTTCACAGATGGCGCCGGGGGAATACATGGCCACTGTCGCGGATATTGTTACACTGATCGAGAAACACATCGCAGGCCCTGAACTGGCGGAAAGCTGGGATAACTGCGGTCTCCAGGTCGGTGACCGGTCCTTTGAAGTCCGTAAGATCATCACGGCCTTAGATCCCCTGGAGTCGGTGATCGATCATGCCTGCGCCATGGGGGCCGATCTTCTGATCACGCACCACCCTCTGATCTTCAAACCTTTAAAATCCATCGATATATCAAGCCCCGTAGGGCGCATCGTTGCCAAGGCCCTCACTCATCGTCTGGCGATTTATTCGGCTCACACCAGCTATGACAGTGCACAGGGAGGGCTGAACGATGTTCTGGGTCGAAAGATGGGCATCACGGATATGCGGGTTCTGGGACGGCCCGCAGCAACCGAAAAGGCCAAACTTGTCATCTTCGCCCCGCAGGATCACAAGGAAAACATACTCGGGGCCTTGTCCGAAACAACAGCAGGTATAATCGGGAATTATACCTGCTGTTCTTTTTCGTGCCCGGGGCAGGGGCGTTTCAAGCCGGGAGACGGCGCGCGTCCCTTTTCAGGGACGGTGGGACAGCCTGCCGTTGTGGATGAAGTCCGCATTGAAACCGTCGTGCTCAAAAAGGATGCCGCCCGCGTGGTCGATTATGTGGCACGGGTTCATCCCTATGATACCATGGCGTACGATCTTTATCCGCTGACCTGCGAAGACCGATCCCGGGGCCTGGGTCGTCTGGGAGTGCTCGATACGCCCATGTCGCTTGCCGCCTTTGCCGACCGGGTGAAACAGGCGCTGGGAATCGAGCGGGTCAAGGTGGCCGGACACATGGATCTGACGGTGAATAAGGTGGCCTTGTGCTCCGGCAGCGGATCGAGCCTGATGGGGGATTTTTTGAAAAGTACCGCCCAGGTTTATGTCAGCGGAGATTTGCATTACCACGATGCCCGCATGGTCGAGGACGCCGGGCGGGCCCTTGTGGACATCGGTCATTTCGGTTCGGAAATCATCATGGCCGAAGCGATGAAAGAGGCCCTGGCCTCACTTTCCAGGCAAAGGGGATTGTCCATCGAGGTTCAGGCCTGCAAGGTGGAACGTGATCCATTTCAATATATTTAACTTTTTTTATTAAAACGGGAAAACCATTATGTCGTCCATTGCCACAAAAGAAGAGATAGAGATTTTGATCAGGCTTCAGGAAATCGAGACGGGAGCCAATAAAATCAGAAAATTTCTTGATGGAGTCGAAAACGAAATCACCGTCAGGAAAAAGAAACGCCGGGAGGCGGAAAACGAACTGGCCGGTTTTGAGGCTGATCTGGAAGATGCACGCAAGCAGTACCGTGAATTTGACGGCGAGGTCAAGGAACGGGAAATCCGGATCAAAAAGAGCGAGGAATATCTTCGTAACGCCAAAACCAACACTGAATACCAGGTCCTGCAGCGTGAGATCGACGACAATAAAAAAAGGAATTCCGAGGCCGAAAGCCAGATGCTTGAGTTTCTTGATCGCATCGAGGCCCGGGAAAAGGACGTGGCCCGGAGCCGGGCAGCCCTTGACGGCATTGTTGAGGAGACGGAAAAGGAAATCGCTGAAATCGAAAACAGCACGGTCAACGAACGAAAAGAGCTTGAAGCCGTTCTGGAAAAACGGGACGCCGTGGCCGCAACGCTCCGGCCCAGGCTTCGGGATATGTTTACCCGGATTCTCAAGCAGTCGAACGGGCTGGCCATCGTTCCCATGACCAACGCCACCTGCAACGGGTGTTTCATGAATGTTCCTCCGCAGAAATTTATTGAGATCCAGCGCGGGGAAACCTTGAACTTTTGCCCCCAGTGTCATAGAATGCTTTATTTCAAAGGAAAATGAGACCATAGGTCGATAAATGAGATGGGTCGGTTGGTCCGTCTTAGCTTTATCGACCCATGGTCATCTTTTTCGGTCGGGGCAGACCAGACGATCGCCGGGCCGGTGACGGCCGGGAGGAAAGTCCGAACACCACAGGGCAGGGTGCTCCATAACGTGGAGTCATGGAAACATGAAGGCAAGTGCAACAGAAAGCAGACCGCCCCGCTCTCCGTCACTTAGGTGACATGGGCGCGGGGTAAGGGTGAAACGGTGCGGTAAGAGCGCACCAGTTCTCCGGGTGACCGGGGAAGCTGGGTAAACCCCACCCGGTGCAAGACCAAATAGGGAAGTGCCAAGGGCTGCCCGCCCGTACTTCCGGGTAGGTCGCTTGAGATGCCGGGCAACCGGCATCCTAGATGAATGATCGTCGTCACCTTTCGGGTAACCGGTAGGGGAAACAGAATTCGGCTTACGGTCTGCTTCGACCGATTTTTTTTAACGCCATTGATCAGGACGCATTGAGACAGGACAAGGGCAATCAAAACCGACGGATCAGGTGCTGATATTGGAAACTTCGGCGTGCAGTATTTTGTTTAAGAACAAGGTGCGGATTTATTCCCATGATTTTCTCAAGGCATGCGTCTACATTGCAAGTTTTGATTCGCCGGAACATATTTTTACCAAAAAACTTTACTCCCGTCTGGTGTCCACCTCCCACCTCCTTGAAGACTTCCTGGACCTTCACGGCGCCAAGAACAATACCCAATGGCTGTTTTACCGGGAACTGGCGTCCTCTGTCCGGCATCTGAGCACCAGCGGTTATTCCCAGCGCCATATCTCAAACCGGATGGTGTTCTACGACCTTCCCGAGGTCGGACAATTTGTCGAAGAAGGTGAAAAAACACAGGATTTCATAACGCGATCCCTGATGAACATCGCCCCGGTGGTCATCGAGGAGGCGCGCAGGCTTGGGATCGATATTCCCGACGGCAGTTACGATCAGGCCAATTTTCCCGGCGTGGTTACCGGCGAGATTTTGGAATACGACATCGACGATGATGTGGTGGCCGACCAGAAATCCCATATTGTCAAAATCGCCAGCGAATTTCTGAACATTATCAAAATGTTCGAGCCGCTTGCATTTTATGAACCCTATACCCTTGACGAGATCGCCCGGATTGTTCCGGCCAAGGTCAACGAGGTGGAAATCCGCCGCTTTGAAATGCTGATTCACAATCTTCAATCGTCGTTTGACTCGTACGTGGTTATCGGGGGGTATCGATACGGAAACCGCAAGCTCAAACAATTGCGCGCCCATTTTTCCGTGGTGCTTCATATTCTTGAAGTTCAGGGGAGGCTTCTGCATTTTTATGAACGCCATCTTCTGGAGCTCGGGGGCATCAGCCTGTATCAGCAGGTCAGACGCCGCCTGGCCGAATTGGTGGATCCGTCGGTTCTTCTGGATCGAACCATCAATTACGGCCTGTATTATGTCAGTCATTTCCTCACGGCAGGGAAAAAGGTGGCCCATGAGATTCTTGACGCAAACATTGAAACCTCGTCGATCCGGGTCGGCGTTCCCGTCACCCGGGGGTTTCATAACCGCCCCAGCATGATGGTGGCGAAAATCGTTCAGCATTTCGGGGGTAAGGTCGAGCTGGTCGTGAACGGTGATCGATTTGACGCGGGCAGCGTGCTTGACATTCAGTGGGCAGGCGGGAAAATCCAAAAGGAAAACATCACAGAAGTGGTGTTTGAAGGAGACATCCGGGCCCTGCATGATATCAAAATCCTGGCTTCGGTCAACTACGCCGAAGACTCCATGGGTAAGGGACTTGCCCTGCCCAAAGAACTTTCCTACCTCAGATAATCATGGTCATCGCTCTTATCGTGGCCGGCGGCCAGGGACTTCGGATGCAGACGGCTGTTCGCAAACAGTATCTGCTTCTTAACGGTCGACCGGTGCTGCACCATACCCTCCGGGTGTTTGACCGCACAACGGTCATCAATCGCATCGTTCTGGTCGTGCCGTCGTCCGATCTTGATTTTTGCAGGCGCACCCTTGTTCCCGAGGCCTGTCCGGCCCGGGACGTTCTGGTGGTTGAGGGGGGAGCCGAGCGCCGGCAGTCCGTGTACAATGGACTCTGCGCCATGGACGCAGCCCCGGATGACATCGTGGTCATTCACGACGGGGTCCGCCCCTTTGTCGAACCCGGGCATATCGACGACTGCGTTCGAAACGCCCGTGAAACAGGTGCAGCGATCCTGGCCGTTCCGGTTTCGGATACCATCAAACGGGCGGACGAAGCCGGAAACACAGCCCAGACCATCGACCGCCTGAATCTCTGGGCCGCCCAGACGCCCCAGGCCTTTCGCTATTGTCTGATCCGGTCTGCCCATGATGATGCGGCACGCCGGAACCTCACCGCCACCGACGATGCCGCATTGCTTGACATGCAGGGCCGGTCCGTCAAACTGGTTCACGGAAGCCGGAACAATATCAAAATCACCACCCCCGAAGACCTGTTGCTTGCCGAGGCGTTGATGAATTTGGGTCGGAAATGACATGAGCATGTCATTCAGTGTGATGTTGATCTTTGCCGACGGGTGTGCTACATTGGCAAAATAAACGATGATAGTGGTAATAAATGACGTGAAAACAGCGGGTTAAGCCTGGCTGCGAAGGGGGGAGGTCATGGCCTGGGAGAATGGTGATCCTGATCGCCGATCTTATCCACGGTATAAAGTCAACGATGGGGCCTATGCCGCCCTCAGCCCGGATTCCACCATCATGGGCCAGATTATCGATATCAGCCGGAGCGGACTGTGCTTCAGATATATCGTGCATCGGGAACAGGCCTTTGAATCCATGGCCACGCATATTTTTGTGGGGGACAACGGGTTTTACCTGGAAAAAATGCCCTTTAAAACCATCGAGGATGAACAGATCGATCACGGATCCTCGTTCAGCTCCATCATCATGAGGCAGCGCAGGGTGTATTTTTCAAATCTCAATCCGAACCAGTATGCCCAGCTGGATTACTTTCTGCTGAACCGGACTGTGGGTCCGGCCTGACCCCGGTTTCCCCATCGCATCACGCCATGTGGCTTTCCTGATCTTTTTTCGAGTGTGTTCATTCAAAATCGTTGCCCCGGCATTCAAAAAAATGGCCCATCTTTCTGTTATCCCTGTGAAACGGGTTTCATAGTTTAGGTGTTTTGTGTATCATGGATGGTGACCCTACCCCACGGCCCCGGGTTTTTTGTTTGATTGTAAGACGTAACGATCTGAAAATATATTCTATAATTGGCTCGATATCTTGGTTTGACTGGCATATGCCTTGCAGAACCGCTTACAATTGTCCTGGCGGGTCTCGGGGTTTACCGATCAGCAACAAAGGGAGATGCATGCAATGAATTCTTTTACTGTGGACACGATAGAGTTGCTCGGGCGTATCGCGGAGATCAAGAGAATTTACTCCGTCATTGACTCCTCCGTGACCGGTCCGGCCTGCATTGTGGTGACCAGCGGCGCCCAGAGGGAGGGCAAATCCACACTGGCTGCGGGACTTGCCATCGCTGCGGCCAGGCGTGAGGACCGGCGGGTTTTGCTGGTGGATTTCAACTGGCATGCGCCGTGTCTTCACCGCTTCTTCGAGCTTGAACTTGGAGACCAGCCGGACGCCTATGTGAACGGCGGCCCCATACGGCAGGTTGTCAGGCAGACCTCGATACCCAATCTGGATCTTCTGCCCGCACTTCGCGAGGAGAAGGGCGCGGTCAACGGCTCCAAACCCCTGCCCAGCCCGGAATTGCTTAATAAAGCCAAAGCCGAATACGATGTGGTGATCGTCGATACGGCGCCGGCGTTTCCCACCAATCAGCGGATGATCGATCCGGTGGAAATTTCCAAGATGGCCGACGGCGTCGTTCTGGTCACACTGACCAATGTGACGCCCCGGCAGGATTTGAAACGGGCCTGTACGGCCATTGAAACGTCAGGGGCAAACATTCTGGGTGTGGTGGCCAACCAGTGGCAGAATCCGATCGTATAAGGAGGGACCATGTACTTCAATCTGAAACGTTATTATTACGGCATTGTCAAACGTCGCATGCTGGCCTGGCTTATTCTGCTTATCCCTGCCGTGTTTCTTGTCGTGTCGGCCACGCTGCCCGATCGGTATACGGTTGTTCAGAACGTCACCGTCTCTGCGGATTCACCCGTGGCCCTGATGACCAATCCGGTGGGCTACATGCCCTTTAGCGAGCTTATCGAAGATCCTGATTCATTTTTTCTCAATTCCTATGCCCTGAACAAACTCACCGGAACCTTTCTTTCCGGATGGGCTGAAAAATACGGCCCCATTATCGATGACGTTATCCGCACGTCCATGACCATGGCTTTTTCCGGGCAGAATACGGTTCAGATCATCTACTCCGGGACGAGCAGGGATGTCGGTGAGATCCTGGTTTCGTTTTATGCGGATCGCCTGGTGAAAAAATCCCTGGAGGGTCTCGTGCGCAGCAACAACGGCTCGCCCGATGTCACACCGGATTTGTCCGGCGATGTGGACGTTTATGAAATCAGAGCCTTGTGGCGTCAGGAACGTTTGATGCCTCTGATTTACTGTACGCTTGCGTCTATCGTGCTGGTTCTGATCCTGTTCGGTTTTCTTGAGTGGAATGATCCGGCGTTCAAGTCCGAACGTCAGATCGCCCGTTACATCGGCCTTCCCATTCTTGGGAACGTGCCGGATTTGAACAAGGTGGCTGCGCTTCTTCAGAACAGGGATCCGCAGGCTGCATGAGGGGGCCGGGACGGTCCGAAACGTCCCGGTATATCTCGGCGTAGGGAGGCATGAGGAATGGGTTGGTTTGTCTTATTCACGGTCAACGGTAAAGTGGAAAAACGCCTCCGCACAGGGTTGATGCTGCTGATCGCCGCAACCGTGTGGTTGTGGTCCCCCGCCTTGTGCTCGGCGGCGACGGTGTCTCTTTCCTGGGATCGGAACAGTGACGCGGACTATTACATCGTCTATTGGATTCGTTCCGACTCCGAGCCGGTCAGTCCCGCCGTAGACACGCTCAGCGCCTCGGATGCCGTCACGGAAACCGGTTACGTGACCGGCGATCTTGCGGCAGGACGTTATTACTTCGCCGTCAAGGCTTTCAACAGTTGTGGGAATTCCAGTGATTATTCGGACTGGGTGTTTGCCGATGTGGTTGCGGATGCCGGTCCTGTCGCGGGTGATGATCCGGAACCCGAGCCGGGTTCTCCTCCGGTCGCCGAAGAGCCTGAACCCGTGACGCCCCCTGCCGGCGATGAACCCGAACCGGAACCCGAACCTGAGACGCCTGTTGCGGACGAACCCGACGGCGAACCGTCGTCTTATGTGATCGTTACGGAAAGTCCCGGAGTAAAGAGCAGTGACGGATTTGTGCCTGCCGTCGAAAGCCCTCTGATTTCACAGGCGGGTGATGCCCCGACCATTCAGGTGCTGGATTCTTTTTTCGCTCATTTGTACTGGTTGAAAA
Organism: Desulfatiferula olefinivorans; assembly: GCF_054657895.1. Lineage (NCBI taxonomy): Bacteria > Pseudomonadati > Thermodesulfobacteriota > Desulfobacteria > Desulfobacterales > Desulfobacteraceae > Desulfatiferula > Desulfatiferula olefinivorans. The sequence continues at coordinate 225,941 of NZ_BAAHXV010000003.1, forward strand.
GCGGATGGTCGGATTACAACGATCGAAACGGCGAGGCCCGTATTGCACGCGGGGACATCGACCAGGATGGACGTGATGAAATGATCGTTGGTTTCGGCCCTGTTCCCGGCATGTTGTCGACCCCGGGAGGGTATTTCCAGATTCTGGACGACGATTACTCCCATTTGGCATGGGGACGTGTCGAATGGGCCGATTACAATGAGGTCAACGGTGAAACCCTGCCCTCCTGCGGGGACATCGACGGGGACGGGAAAGACGAAATAATCATCGGTCTCGGTCCCCATGGCCGCGGGTATATCGAGATTTTTTCTTTTTCAGCACAGGCACCGGTCCATCATTCCTGGGTTTCGGTCCAGTGGCCCGATTACAATGACATGGACGGCAGCGTCCGGCCGGTGTGTGCCGATATCAACGCGGACGGGAGGGATGAGATTATCGCGGGCCTGGGTTCCGAAGGGGCCGATGCCGAGATTCCCGGCGGACGGTTCGAAATACTGGGGAGACAGAACGGAAGCTGGGCCCATCTGATGTGGGGAAACGTGGCCTGGCCGGAATACACGGAAATCAACGGTGAAACCTGGCCTGCCCCGGGGGATCTCGACGGCGACGGTGCCATGGAACTGGCTGTGGGGCTGGGCTTCGGCGGTGATGGGCGTCTGGCTATTTTTGAGTTCCAGGACAACGGGGCGGCCCTCAGTCACTGGGCGCGCATCGAATGGGCCGAATACAACGATTTGTCGGGGGAAACCCGTCCGGTCTGCGGGGATGTGGACCTTGACGGCAAAGACGACATCATCATCGGCTGGAACACCCTGGCGGGTGATTCGGAAAATGCCAATTATTTCAAAGTCCTGTCCTATAACCAGAGTAAGGGCTGGGTCACCAGCATGGACTCCAAATCCATCGGTGCGGATATCGACAGCGTTCCTGTCAAAGGGGCTGTTTCCCGCGATGAAACCATTACGGTGGGGATGGTGGGAACCCTCGAACCGGTCGCGGTGAATCCCCCGCGGGTATCGCCCGTTGCGACGCCCATTGCCGGGGCGGACGCCGGAGGGGGAGGCTGCTTTATCGAGCAGACTCAGGTGTGGTGATGCGGCGGGAGCCTTTCATGCGTCAGTGAGCATCCGGCAGGTGGACCGCCATGCCGTGCGAGTCACAATGCCGCGTCTCATCAAGGAAATAATCCTAAAATGTATTTTAAAATTGATTTGTTGGCTCATGACTGCTATCTTTCGGGAAAACTGGCCAAATATCATCACCTTGTTTTTCAACACCATCGAGCATTATGACGGACAATTCCTTCAGGCTTTTTAAATCATTTTCAGATGAACTTGATCCGGAAAAACTCCAGTTCAAGTTTCTGGAAGCCCTTCTGACCCTTCAGAATGTCGAGCGGGGGTCCATCTGGATCAAAACCGATGCAGGGTATCTGTGTGTCGAGGCGGTGGGGCCCCAGAGCGAAGACATCAAGGGGGTGACGCTCGAAATCGATCAGCCCAGCCTGGTGGGCTGGGTCATCGAAAACGGGAAAATGGCCATTGCGGACCCTGAAAAAGACGGGCGTCACTACAAGCAGATCGAAGAAAACCTGACCGTCAAAAGCCGACTGATTCTGACCTTCCCGCTGCTGCTCAAAGAGAACAAGGTCTACGGCGCCGTTCAGCTGATTGATACGACGCCTGAAAAATACCGGATCAATCTCGAAAAAGGGTATCTGGAATACCTTCAAAATCTCGTGGATACCGGGGCTGTGGCCCTTGGAAATGCCATCGCCTACACCCATCAGCGCAACGAAACCCAGCTGCTCAAGGAAACCCTCAAGGAAATCCGCAGCGAGGGGGGCATTGTGGGGCAGGAAAAGGCCTTTATCGATGCCATGGATCTGGTGAAAAGCTACGCCAATTCCGATTTTCCCGTGCTGATCACCGGTGAGAGCGGAACCGGGAAAGAACTGATGGCGGTTCGTCTGCATAAATTGAGCAGCCGGAGAGACAAACCGTTTCTGGTTCAGAACTGCAGCACCATACCTGCAACGCTTCTTGAAAGTGAACTGTTTGGTTACAAAAAAGGGGCTTTTTCCGGAGCCCTGAAAGACAAGGTCGGCTTGTTTGAAGCCGCAGACGGGGGAACGGTTTTTCTCGATGAAATCGGGGATATGCCTATCAATCTCCAGGCCAGCATCCTTCGGGTGATTCAGAACAGTGAGATCAAACCGCTTGGAACGGCCAACGTCAAAAAAGTGGATATCCGGATCGTATCGGCGACCAATATCGATATCGGAAAAGCCATTGAAAAAGAACAGTTCCGTGCGGATTTGTTCTATCGGCTTTCGGTGCTGCCGGTCCATCTCCCCCCCTTGCGTGAGAGGCGGGCCGATATTCCGCTTCTGCTCAATCATTTTATCAAGCTTGAATCTTTGAAGCTCGATGTTCAGAACAAAACCTTCAGTGATGAGGCCAAACGTGTTTTAATGGCCCATTCCTGGCCGGGTAATATTCGTGAGCTTGAAAACCTGGTTCGGTATCTTCTGGTCGCCACCAGCGAAACGGAAATCAAGGTGTCCCATCTTCCCAAGACTATCGTGGAGGGGACCCCACACCCATGTCCCCCGGCAGTCATCCCGGCGGCGGGAGGCCGTATCGCTTCTGAGACGGGGGCCATTAGCATGATTCAGCCCGAGTCGGAACCGTTCAAAGGATTGACCTGGGAAGACGTTGAACGACAATATGCACGCTACATCCTGCGAACCAACGGCTGGAACGTCACCCGTGCGTCCAAGGCGGCTGACGTGAACCGGTCGACCTTTGCCTCACGAATCAGAAAACTGGGGATCAAACGGGAATTCTGATCCTATACCGCGATGTTCTCCCTCAGCTTGGACGACAGGGTGGAAAGCGAGTAGGGCTTGAGGATGATCAGGCTCTGGTCGACGTTCAGGGCCCGTGATACCTCGTCGGCCGGATAACCCGTCGAAATCAGAATATTAAGGCTTGGCCTAATTTTTTTGATGGCATCGAACAGGGTTTCGCACTTCATGTCGGGCAGATCGAAGTCCAGAACGGCCAGATCGATTTTCTGATCGGCCGTGGTAATGATATCGAGCGCCTCCCGTCCTGATTTGGCTTCCAGGGTACTGTATCCAAGATATTCGAACATTTCCCGGTTGACGGCCAGAACCGCCGATTTGTCTTCGACAATCAACACCTTGTTCTGAATGGTCATGGTGGTCTGGGTACTGACGGCGGGCGTCTGGACCGGTTTGCTTTCATAGGTGGGGATCATGACGGTCACCCGTGTCCCCTGGCCGGGTTTGGAGGTGACGCCGATCCAGCCGCTGTGGTTCTTCACGATACCGTAAACCGCTGCCATGCCCAGGCCCCTTCCCGGAAAATTGGTGGTAAAAAAGGGTTCGAAAATTTTGTTGATGGTCGAGACCGGCATGCCTCGGCCGTTGTCTTCAATGGTCAGGCAGGCGTAACGGCCGGGGACCATCCCCGGATGCCGTGCGGCATATGCGCTGTCGACGTCCTGGGTATAGGTCTTGATCCGGATCAGCCCCGGCCCGTCGATGGATTCCATGGCATTGGATAAAATAGAGGAGATCGCCATTTTGATCTGGGTCAGATCCGCTTCGATCTTATGGGTATCGGAAAGTTCTTCGATCCGGATTTCGACCTGGGGATTGGCCGTGTAACCGGAATCCGGAAGGTTGTTTTTCAGAATGTCGCTCAAATGAGTCAGAACCGGCTGATATTTTCCGCCACGGGAATAGGCCAGAAGTTTTTTGGTCAGACTGGCCATCCGGAAGGCTGAATTCTTGATCTTCTGGGAATAGTTTTCGAGCATGTCCCTGTTGTCCATGCTCATCTGGAGAAGTTCGATGTTCCCCGTAATTTCGAAGAGGGCGTTGTTGAATTCGTGGGCAATGCCCCCGGCCAGTGTGGCGATGGACTCCATTTTTCGGGCCTGCTGAAATTTAATCCCGAATTCCCGTGTTTTGTCTTCGAGTTCCTTGTTCTTTGTGATATCCGGGAACACGGCAATCCCGGCGATGATGTCTCCCTCGTCGTTGCGGATGGGTGCCGCGTTGATCAAAAGCCATTTTTTCTTTCTTCCCGGGACCTGGAGAATCACCTCTTCGTTGATGATTTTTCCCTGCCTGACCGCCCGGACGATGGGCAGGCCGTCGTGGGTGTACGGGGTTCCGTCGGGGTACATGATCCGATTTTCACCGATGGTGCAAAGGGGGATGCGGGTGATCTCCTCGCGTGTCATCCCCAGGACGTGCTCCGCTTCGGCGTTGACAAGCGTCACGTATTCACCGGATGCGTCCGAAAGAATCACCCCCGCCGATGATTGATCCAGAGCCGCAAGAAACAGTGCCCGGGTTTCGGCCAGCTTTTTTTCCATCTTTTTTCGTTTGGTGATGTCCCTGGACACACCCAGGGTGGTGGTGATCTCGCCGTCTTCGTTTCTCAGGAAATGAAACGAGGTTTCAAGCCAAACGGTATTCCCGTCGCGGTGTCTGGCCTCGAGCTCCAGGGTATGAAGGGTTTTCTGACTTTTGCCGGAGGCTGAACCGTCTACGTCCTCGGGCATGGGCCGGGGAGGTTTGAACGTTGTGCCTGCCAACAGGCGCTGCCAGGGCTGCCGGAGAAGATCGTCGGCGCTGTATCCCAGGATTCGTTCAACCGCCGGGCTGATGTAGGTGAAGACGTTGTCTTTGTAGTCGATGATCCACAGAATATCCGTTACGTTTTCAGCGAGTATCCGAAATTTTTCTTCACTTTCCCTCAAGGCGGATTCGGATTGCTTCCGGACCTCCGTTTCATAAAGCAGCAGTTTGCTTTTGACATTGAGGTTCGTGAACAGTTTTTCGGTGCTGCTTCGGATCACGGAGGACATGGCCCGCATGATGGCAAGGGCAATGGCGTTGTTCGCCATGATGACCCGGGTGAAATCCGTTTGGCTGATCGACAGGGTTTCGACATGGTCATTGGCCTTGACGGTCGCGCTCCGGGGGAGGGAGTCGATCAGAGCCATTTCACCAAAAAAGCTGCCCGGTCCCTGTATGGCCACGAGGTTCATTTCTTTTTTATTGTAATTTTTCCAAATTTCAACCGTTCCCTTGATCAGGATATGAAACGCGTCCCCCGGCGAGCCTTCTTCAAATATGATGCTGCCCCGGGGGAACGTCATGCGTGTGCATACATCCAGTATCCGAAGGAGGTTTTCGTCGGATAATGATTTGAAATAAAAAACACTTTTTAAAACGTTTTTATCATTTTCCATGTGAAAGAAATCTTTTTGAGACAAGAAAGACGGCTTGGTAAAACGTCCGATTTTAAGCGTTGCGCCTCATTCATAGGGATTCGCGACACCTTGAACTCGAACTTTTTTCTTTGCCGTCATGTGATGACTTTTTACGAGTTCATCAAGAAAACTATGAAAAAAAAGTTGCAGAACAACAGACAATGCCATTAACTTAACGAGTGATTTTGCTGCTTCACCTGATGGGCACACTTTACGTTGCCTGTCCTGCCTGACTCGCCCGCAGGACGGACAAGCAACGTTGAATTCAATGACATGGGATACCTATATGCTTTAATCAAATCAGTGTCAATGTCTATTGGTACGTCCTTCAGGGCGATCGCTTGCAACGACGTTTACGGACGGAATCACGCGCATGAGGTGTCGAGACGTATTCGATGTTGACGTGGATCGATCCTTACCCAACCGCCTGACGGCGGGCGTTCATGTGGAATTCAATTCATAGTTCGTGTCAGGATTATGAAGGGAAGGTAATGAGAACTGTGTACCCGATACGATAACGTAATGTTCAGTCTTTTGATATTATGAAGAAAAATTTATGCGGCAAAATGGCATATCTTTTGCTTTTGTTCATCATTTTAAAGATGTTAACCATGGAGCGTACGACAATGCGTGAAGAATATAAAACAACGATATCCGCTGCGGCCCATGCGGGCCGTTCCTGGGTCAGCATCAGGACCAAGCTGATCGAGAACTCCGACAGCCGGGATGTGAACAACCATAAATCATTGAACGAAGGCACCTTTTGCAGACGTGAATCGATCGAATCCGGTAACGCGGCGTCTCCTGCGATTCGGTAAGGCTGATTTAATCAAGATCCGTGTTTTTTCGGCGGATGCTGATCAGTCCGGGGAAAGGTTTGTTATGGGTGACAGAGGTGCTTGCGTGAAACGAGAAAGTGTGGCGATCATGGATAGTGACAGACGATTGGGTCTGGAGAGGCGTTCGTACGAGTATTCAGGTCATTTCCCTGAACGACGCGACAGAGTGGAACGACGACGAGGAAACGACAGGCGCTCAATGGATAAGGGTCGGGAGCACGGTTTTGGACGGCGGACGACGGATTGACGGCTTCAAAAAACGTCCGATATCTTGTGCCCTCGTCACGGATTTGATTTCAAGCCGAACGGAACGTCCCGTCCTCTATACGGCAGAGGGCGGTTCGATATTCAGTTCGGTGATTTTTGAGAGCAGGGTTTTGTAGCTGACCTGAAGAATTTTTGCCGCCTTGCTTCGGTTCCAGTTGGTTTTTGTAAGAACGTAAATAATGGCGTCATGCTCGACTTTGTCCAGGGCCTTTTTCCTGATATCCTTCAGGCAGAACGATGAAAGGTCCGGCGAATCCTCGCCGTCAAAGTCGATGGGGCTGTTCACGATGGCCGGAATCTTTTGAATGGGATTGACGGACGACCGTGATTTTTCTTCCCCGAATTCCGAATCCCCCCGCCTCAGTTCATCGAGGACATCCTTCCCTGTACCGAGAATCACAATCCGCTTCAGGACGTTTTGAAGTTGTCTGACGTTCCCCGGCCAGTGATAGGCGATCAGTTCGTCAATGGTCTGCCGGTCCGGACGCTTGATGCGTTTGCTGCTGAATTGGGTGACGTATTCCTCGGTGTAATAATTGATCAATTCCAGAATATCCTCAGGGCGTTCCCGGAGGGGCGGGATATAGATCTTGATGATGTTCAGGCGGTAATACAGATCGGCCCTGAAGCTCTTGTCATTGATTTTTTCGGCAAGATCGTGATTGGTGGCGGCGATGACCCAGGTATCGGATTTCAATTCCTTTTCCGAGCCAAGGGGGGCGTACTCGCCGCTCTGAAGGACATGGAGGAGTTTGGCCTGAAGGGGCAGGGACATGTCGCCGATTTCATCCAGAAACAGCACTCCCTTGTGCGCGAGCTCGAACTTCCCCTTTTTTTTCTTGTCCGCACCGGTAAACGCCCCCTGTTCGTAGCCGTAAAGCTCACTTTCAAGGAGACCGTCGGGCAGGGCCGCGCAGTTGACTTTCACGAACGGTTTGCTGTTTCTCGGGGACTGCTGGTACAGCACCCGGGCGACCACCTCTTTACCTACGCCGGTTTCCCCTGTGATCACAACATTGAGGCCCGTGTCGGCAACATGGTCGATAAGTTCTCGGATTTTTTCAATTTCAGGACTGACGCCAATTAATCGGGTATGCATTTAACGTGTCTTCTTCACTGTCGATGATTGTGCAATCCGCACAATAATTGATGATGGCCCAAGGAGGCCTTGCTTATGCGATGGACCTTTTTTTGTTGATCAACGAGGCGATGTGGGCATCGAGGGTCTTGAGGTCAATGGGCTTTTCAAGAACCACATCGGCATGGGCCTCTGCCGCCAGAGATTCGGGATGCTCTCCAAATCCGGTGATGGCGATGATGGGAAGGTCGGGCCGCTTGTTTTTCAAAATGGAAATCACGCCGACGCCGCTGATATTGGGCATGACGATATCCGTGATTACCAGGTCGATGCCGTCGGGGTCGGCATTGAACAATTTGATTCCGTCCAGTCCGTTCGATGCCGAGACCAGATCGTAGTTTTTACTTTTAAGGAACTGATAAAGCATTTCAACAATGACTTCGCTGTCATCGATAATCAATAGTTTGAAGGTCCTGGTCATTGTGTCCTCTGAGTGTTTGATATCAGTTGGGAAAACAGGACGTTTTGATGAATGAATCCCAAAGAAACGCCGGTGACGCATACACCGTATCTCTTATAGCATAATACCCGCTTTAGCAAGGGTCTTTTTTTATGTGTTTTTTATGACGGGCCGTGTCGTCCGGTCTTTGGGAGTATCAACAATCCCGTCGTTCTTTTGTTCAGAAAGGATTTTGAAAAACGCTAAAGGTTATGTATAGTACTTGAGTCAGTGTTTCAGGTTCGAGAAAAACGTGGGAAGGTTCACGTTTTTAATAGGCTCACGGGTTAGCGGATTGTCATTCGTATCACGAGTGTGGTATGGATTACCCATTATGCCGACATGGGGTTCGGAGATCGCGATCGCCGCTGGGCGGGGGTTTCATTTTTTACCATCAATTTTTCATAAAATCAGTTTGTTATGTTTTTTTTAACCTTTTGGGATCTTTGGGTTTTATGTGGCACATTGTGTGCATCGATTTTAAACCCTTTTAATTGATTCCCCGGCCGCTCGTTTTTTTGGTGTGCGTTGGCCTTGGGGCGTCAGGATTTGAACGTGAGGGATGCACCGTGAATGAAAATCCCATAAAAATAAAACCCGAACAGATCATCGAAATTATATTGAAACGGCACTGGCTGCTGATCATTCCGTTTTGTATTTCCATGATCGTCGGTATTTTTTTGGTCATCACCCTGCCCAGGGTGTATGAGTCGAAAACCGTGATTCTGGTTCAGCCCCAGAAGGTTCCGTCCAATATTGTCCGTGACATTGTCGAATCGGACATCAATGCCCGGATCAGCACCCTGTCTCAGCGCATTCTCAGTCGAACCAATCTTGAAAACATTATCAAGGAGTTTGATCTCTATTCCGGCCCCGAATACGAAAAGATGTTTCTTGAAGAGAAGGTTAAAAGTCTTGAAAAGAGAATCGTGGTCAATGTCACCCGGGGCGGGGGGCGTAATGCCGATTCCTTCTCCATCACGTTCCGTGGCGAAGATCCGGAAAAGGTGATGCGCGTGACCAGCTCCCTGGCCAATTCGTTTATCGATGAAAACCTGAAAATCCGTGAATCCCAGGCTATCGGCACCAATACCTTTCTGGAAGACGAGCTGGAGTCTATGCGCCGACGGCTCATCGAAACCGAGCAGAATCTGAAGGATTATCGTGAAAAGAATATGGGTGGACTGCCGGAACAATTGGATAGTAACCTCAGGATTCTCGGCAGTTTGAATGATCAGTTGACCGCGGTTCAAGCCGAAATCAGGGACGCCAAGCTTCGGCTGACCTCGATCGAGGACACGGAACTTGAGGGCGGGGGACCCACGATCGGTGCCGACGGTTCCGGGTCACAGTCGCCGGCTAGTCTGAATCAGCTGCGCGAACAGCTGGAAACCTATCGAAGCAGGTATACGGATCGTCATCCCGATGTGGTACGACTGAAAAAGATGATAGGCGAACTCGAAGCCCAACTCCAGACGGTGGATGAAGGTAACGACATCGCTTCAGGAACAAGCTCGGGAGCCATGCCCCGGTTCAGCGTCGCGTATCTGAGGCAGAGGCGGGCCATCAATGCGGACCTCGATCGTCTGGAGGGGGAAAAACAAAACCTTCTCGCACAGATCGCCGTCTACAAAAAACGGGTCGAAGATACCCCCAAACGGGAGCAGGAGCTTCAATCCCTTCAGCGGGACTACAACAATATCAATCAGACGTACAACTCCCTGCTTGGGCGTCAATTGGAAGCCCAGATCGCCGTGAACATGGAAAAAAAGCAGAAAGGCGAGCAGTTTCGTGTGCTTGATCCTGCCCGTGTGGGGCAGACTCCGGTGAGCCCCAATATGAAAAAGCTGTTTGTGTTCGTGATGGCCGCCGGACTGGGTCTGGGTGGGGGGCTGGTCTTTCTTTTGGAATTTCTGGATACGTCGTTCAAAGAACCCGAAGAGATCGAGGCATTTATCGATCTGCCGGTTCTGGCCACCATTCCAACGGTACTGAATGAGGTCGAGACCCGCAGACAGAAAATGAGGCTGGTGGGAAGCGTGCTGGGGGTGTTGACGGCCGTCATGCTGTGCGCCGGTTTTTTGGGCTCAATCATCATAATGGGATAACGCTTTGGGTAAATTTTCAGATGCACTCGACAAATACTCCCGGCAGCAGGCAGGTCGTTCTGACGGCCCCGGCCAGGCGTCTTCGGTTTCAACCGACGGCAGCCCTGACGCCTCTCACGGGTTGAAAAAAGACGTGGCGGCCGCCGTCAAACGGAAAATCAAGAAAAAACTGGCGCCCAGTCTTGTGACGGCGTCCCAACCTCACAGCTATGAAGCCGAACAATTCCGGACGCTGAAAACCAACCTGCTTTTTTCAGGAGACCGGGGCATCCCCCGGACCATCATGGTGACCAGTGCCGTTCCGGATGAGGGTAAATCGTTTGTCGCGGCGAATTTGGCGGTGACCTTTGCCCAGAGCGTCGATGAACACGTACTCTTGATGGATTGCGACCTCAGGCTTCCCACCGTTCACCGGGTGTTTGGGATCAGTGACTCGGACCCGGGGCTCAGTGATGTTCTTGCCGGTCGCATCGACATTCCCGACGCGCTTCATAAAACCGCTGTGGAAAAGCTCACCGTACTTCCGGGGGGTTCGGTTCCCCCCAATCCCACCGAGCTGCTTTCATCCCGCCGCATGAAGAATCTTTTGATGGAAGTGGAAGCACGATACAATGATCGCTATGTCATTATCGATTCGCCGCCTCCGTTGCTGACGGCCGAAACCATGGCCATCGCCCGCCAGGTCGACGGGATTCTGATCGTGATCAAGCATGAAAGCACCCGTCGTAAGGACGTCAAGGAGATGATCGAATTGCTCGACAGGGATAAAATTATCGGTGTGATTGTCAACCGGTACGATGTTCGGCTTGCAAAGTATTATGGATATGGTAAGTACCAATCCTACTACGGAAAAAAGTAGACGGGTTTATCTTAGCCCCGTTGGATGGGCAAAGCGCAGCGTGCCCATCATGTGGGAATTTAACTCAATGACATTGTATATCGACCCAAAATGACGATCTCATAAAGCAGATCGATGCTAAGGGCAGATTCTCATGCTCCGTTTTTTCAGACATCTTTATACCATTCGAAATGTGTTTTTCATCCTGGGTGAAGCGTCATTTATTTATGTGGCGGTTCTCGTTTCCTCATGGATATTGATGGGACCTTCCGTGGATGTTCTGGATAAATGGCTGAATCTCAGGGCCCTTGTCATTTCGTTTGTCTGTATTGTCTGTCTTTACTATAACAGCGTGTATGATATTTCCGTGACCCGGAAATATTCCGAACTGACCATTCGCCTGATGCAGGCCTTTGGTGCGGCCCTGATCATACTGGCAGGGATTTACGCCCTGTTTCAAGATGTCATGATCTGTCGTGGTTTTTTTCTGATTTATCTGCCCATTGTGATGGGCCTGATCGCCCTGTGGCGATTTTTGTACATGACGGTACTCCATCGGGGCATCCTCAACCAGCGGATTCTACTGCTGGGCTCCAGCGATATCAGCCAGGGGATCGTATCGACCATTTTGGAGCAGATCGATTGCGGGTACACCCTTGTGGCGGTGGCCGAAGAAAAGCACAGGAATAAAACCATTCAGGGCCTGACCTCCCGGATTCTTCGACTTGAGGGCTATGACAATCTGTATCAGAAGGCCCGGGCAGCCGGTATCGACAAAATTGTGGTGGCGATCAAAGAACGCCGTGGGGCCTTTCCCCTGGACGAGCTGCTGACCTGTCGCGTGGAAGGGCTTGAAATCGTCGAAGGCAACAGTTTCTATGAAATGCTCACCGGCAAGCTGATTGTATCCGATACCAATCCCACCTGGTTTATTTTTTCCGAAGGGTTTCGGAAAACCTGGATTCAGACCTTTATCAAACGGGTGGAGGACATCGTTGCTTCCATGATCCTGATCGCCGTTTTTCTGCCTGTGGTCCTTGCCACAGCCGTTCTGATCAAACTGGAATCCACCGGCCCCGTCCTTTTTTCCCAGGAACGACTGGGAAAACGCAAAAAACCCTATCGGATTTACAAGTTTCGATCCATGCGTCAGGATGCCGAAAAGGAAAGCGGTCCGGTCTGGGCCAAGGCCAATGACGATCGGGTCACCCGGGTTGGAAAATTCATTCGCAAATGGCGGGTCGATGAGATTCCCCAGCTGTGGAATGTCCTCAAGGGGGATATGAGCCTGGTGGGCCCCCGGCCTGAGCGCGACCATTTCATCAAACAGCTCAGCGAACAGATTCCCTATTACTCGGAACGCTTTTGTGTGAAACCCGGATTGACCGGCTGGGCCCAGGTCTGCTACGGCTATGGCGATTCCATCGAAGACGCCGTCGAAAAACTGAATTACGATTTGTTTTATATCAAAAACCTGTCGATTTTCATGGATATTGTCATTATATTCAGAACTGTGAAAACCGTCATATTCGGAGTTGGGGCCCGGTAACGGCGTTTGGGTTCAATCTCTGCGAATATCGCGGAAGTTTTTGATTTAACATGCTGAAAAAACATCGTTTCGTGTTGATTTGAATGTGTAATCGACCGGGCGGAGCTATATTTAGGGAGGGCACATGATACATAAAAATAGAGACTGCAGCGTCATGAATGTCATTACGGTCTTTATTCTGGGCTTTTTTATTCTGTCAGCGTCTGTCCCCTGCACGGCGGCGGATCCGCAAGATGATCCGGACGTCAGCGAGATTCTTGATGCAAAAAACAGCTACCGCATTGGAATCGGAGATATCCTTGAAATCATTACCTGGAAAGAACCCGATTTTTCCCGTGAAAATATTCTGGTCAGGATGGATGGGAAAATCACTTTCCCCCTGATCGATGACATCCGCGCGGCCGGTCAGACGCCCCATCAGTTGAAACAAAGCATCACAACACTTCTCAAACAGTACCTTGAGGCTCCCCATGTTACCGTTGTGGTTCGGGAGCCCGCCAGTCAACGTTTTTATATTCTCGGTGAAGTCGCCCGTACGGGCGAATATCCGCTGCTCAAGGAACTGACCATTCTCCAGGCCTTTGCCATGGCCGGCGGATTTACCGAATGGGCCACGAAAAAAGAAATCATTCTGATTCGAAAAAAACGGCAGGGAGGCAATGATATCGTCACAATCGATTACAAGAAGCTGGTTCAGGGCAAGGGGTTGGAACAGAACGTGGTTCTGAGAGCCGACGATACGATCATTGTTCCGTAACGACGAGGTGAGAATGGCTGTCAAACAATTGGTATGTGCATGGTGTTTATGTTTTTTTTTCTCGGCGGCCACAGCTCGGGCCTACGTTTTGTCCTATGATGCCCATGTGACGGTCAGCGAAGAATATAACGACAACATTTACCTCGATGCCGACGGAGAAGTTGACGATTTTATCACCGTGGTTTCCCCCGGTTTCATGACGGAGCTTCGATGGCAGAGAAGCGGAATAAGGGGCTCGTATGATCTTGGGTACAGCATGTATGAAAACCGTTCGGAGAATGACGGTTTCAGGCATCGGGCCGACGTGGCCACCTGGTGGGACGTTTCACAGAACACCCGATTTAGCCTGGGGGACACCTTTGTCATGTCCGAGGACCAGAGCTATCTCGAGTTGACGGACGTGGGGCAGACCCGTCGCAATACCTCGTATGCCAATTCGGCTCATCTGGATATGGATCACCGGTTCGGTGAACGCCGCAGCCTTGCCCTGGGTTACGCCTATGAAACCCTGGAGAACGATGATGAAACCCTCGAAGACAACCAGAGTCATCATGCAAACGGTACCTTGAACTATTTTTTTTCTCCCTGGCTTGGTATGGAATCCGGCATTGATTATACCCGGGGTCTTTACGATGTGACCCAGGATTTTGATGAATGGTCAGGTCATATCCGGCTGATTCGGGTTTATTCCCGCCACCTTGAATTCAATGCGGCATACACCCATACCCTCATGGCCTGGGAAGGCGACGGTGCCGAGCGTGATTACCAAATCTATCATCCCTCGGTGGGCATAAGCGCCACCTTCGACAACCAGACATCTCTTTCGGTCAATGCCGGATATTTCGTTCAGGATATCGAGCAGGCAGACAACGAGAAGGGCCTGGCCATCGATGGGAATATCGGTAAGTCCTGGACGTTCAGACGCGGTCTGGTTCAGGTGAACGGATCGAGCGGCTATGAAGAATCGCAGCTCAATACGGAAAACCTGGGGTTTACCGTTTACTACGGAGCGGATGCCCGGGGCGAATATTCGTTTACCCGCAATCTGGCCTCGACGCTTGACCTCGGCTATCGGAACAACGATTATGTGAACACAAGTCCTGAACGGACGGATCGAATACTGACGGGGGCTCTGGGCCTTTCCTGGCAGATGATGCGCCGGTTGAGTTCTCGCCTGGAATACCGTTACCGGAACCTTGATTCCGATATCGACATCAATGATTACACGGAAAACCGGATCATGCTGTCTCTGACCTTGACCGCCTTCGATCGGTCGAGCTCGGCGTCTCCCTGAAATACCCTGATGGGCACGCTGCGCTTTGCCCATCCTACAGCTTGAATAATCATCCTTCCTGCCGAAGCGACCGCCTGTCGTAGGGTGGGCTGTGCCCACCAAATGCCCGTTATCATGATTAAAACACTTCATCGTCGGCAGAATAAACATTCGGTTCGGAACCTATTCCGTTTAAATCACCTCACGGGCGAAATCTCAAAGGATGGTCAAAGCGAAGCGATTGTTCAATACCATGAAGAATTATCTTGGTTAATAGTCCATGAGTTCTTATCCCCGGCCGCCGTCTCCCGGCCGGGGATAAAAAAAAACTCCGTGCTCTCCGTGCCTCCGTGGTGAAAACAATAATATGATTAAGAAACTATAACATTGACATATAATTTTACACATGAATGAAGGATTGTTATGCACATTACCGTCGTAGGAACAGGATATGTTGGCCTGGTGACCGGCGCGTGCTTTTCCGAAATGGGGAATCACGTGACCTGTGTGGATGTGGACCGCAAAAAACTTGAGAATCTGAAAAACGGTATCCTACCGATTTACGAACCGGGGCTTGAGCCCATTGTTCTGAAGAATTACGAACAGGGGCTTCTGACGTTTACCGATTCGCTCAAAGAGGCCATGGAAACCTCAAGCATTTACTTTATCGCCGTGGGCACCCCGCCCGGCGAGGATGGCTCTGCAGACCTTCAGTATGTTCTGGGCGTGGCTCGCGAAATCGGACGAAATTTAGACAAATACGCTGTCATCGTCGATAAATCCACCGTCCCTGTGGGAACCGCCGACAAGGTCAAGGCCGCGGTGCGCGAGGAGCTTGACAAGCGAAAGGTGTCGATCGATTTCGATGTGGTCAGCAACCCGGAGTTCCTCAAGGAAGGGGCAGCCGTCAATGACTTCATGAGCCCGGATCGAATCGTCGTGGGTGTTGAATCGGAAAAAGCGGGGGATATCATGAAAAAGTTGTACGCCCCGTTTTCGAGAAACCATGATAAACTGATCCTCATGGGCGTCAAAGACGCGGAAATGACCAAGTATGCCGCCAATTCCATGCTGGCCACCAAAATTTCCTTTATGAACGAAATCGCCAATCTGTGTGAACGCCTGGGTGTGGATGTGGAGATGGTGCGCAAAGGTATTGGTTCGGACCAAAGGATCGGGTATTCATTCATCTATCCGGGCTGTGGCTACGGAGGTTCGTGTTTCCCCAAGGATGTCAAGGCCCTGATCCGGACCAGCCGAAGCATCGGGTTCGAGCCCACCTTGCTTCAGGCCGTCGAAGACCGCAACAACACTCAGAAAAACAGACTGTTCGAAAAAATTATCGATAAGTTCGGCAAAGACCTGACCGGTCGTTGTTTCGGTGTCTGGGGTCTTGCTTTCAAACCCGGGACCGATGACATGCGTGAAGCCTCCTCCGTGGTTTTGATTCATCAACTGATCGGTGCAGGCGCTACGGTGAAGGCCTACGATCCCGTCGCCATGGCCGAGGCCGCCCATCGTGATCTGAAAGACGAAGTCGATAGCGGCAAGGTTGTTCTGACGGATCATCAGTACGATGCCGTTAAAGACGTCGATGCCATGGTTCTGGTTACCGAATGGAAGCCGTTCCGCCAGCCCGATTTCACGGCCATGAAAAAAATGATGAAAAACCCGGTCATCTTTGACGGCAGAAACCAGTACGACCCGGCACACATGGCCGAACTGGGCTTTGAATACGACGGCATCGGCAGACGATCCCTGTAATAAGGGTCGCAGAACCCTAATACAATGCGTGGGATATTTACCGCCCGCCGCCAAAGCGACCGCCTGTCGTAGGGTGGGCTTTCGCCCACCAAATGCCAAAATCCCTTATTTTACGTGAGAGCTCCCGTGGAATGATCTGCAATCAATCATCAGCCATGAGCCTTTATCCCCGTCCGCCGTCTCCCGGCCGGGGATAAAAAAACAACTCCGTGCCTCCGTGATGAATCACAGCTATGAAACAACTCCCCATCGGCATATCGACATTCGAACAAATCCGTAGCAAAGATTGCTATTATGTCGATAAGACCCCGTTCATCAAACAGTTGCACGATCAGGGGAAATATTATTTTCTGTCACGACCTCGGCGATTCGGCAAGAGCCTTTTCATCGATACACTGAAAGAAGCGTTTGCCGGAAACAAAGCCCTTTTCAAGGGTCTTTACCTTGAAAATCATTGGAACTGGGACGAGACTCATACCGTTGTTCTGATCAGTTTTGGCGGCGGTGTCATCAAGGATCTTGAGGATCTTGAAATCAAACTGAATTATATCCTTGAAAACAATGCTGAAAAATACTCGATTCATCTTAAATACAGTACGATAAGAGAAAAATTCAGCGAATTGATCCAGAAACTTTATGAAAAATCCAAGCGGAAAGTCGTTATTCTGGTCGATGAATACGATAAACCCATCCTCGATAATATTTTAGACACAGCCAACGCATCAAAACTTCGTGAGGGCTTAAAAAATATTTATTCGGTCATCAAAGACAGCGATGCCTACGTTGAATTCGCATTTTTGGCCGGCGTCAGCAAGTTTGCAAAGGTCAGCCTTTTTTCAGGATTGAATAATCTTGAGGATTTAACACTTAACCCTGATTTTTCTTCGATGTGTGGCTATTCCCAGAACGAACTTGAGACGATTTTTATCGACAGGTTGGACGGGATAGATCTGAACGAACTGAAAAAATGGTACAACGGGTATAATTTTCTTGGTGATCCGGTCTATAACCCTTTCGATGTGCTTTTGTTTTTCAGAGAGAAAAAGTATAAAAATTATTGGTTTGAAACAGCAACGCCCGGTTTTCTGATTGAACTTCTTTATGGCAAAAAATATTTCATTCCCACACTGAATTCCATGGAAGTCAGCGAAGAAATTTTGGGGAGTTTTGATGTTGACCATATTTATGTCGAAACGCTGATGTTCCAAACCGGTTATCTGACAATAAAGAAAGAAAGTCGTCTTGGCAATATCCTGAGATATCAGCTTGTTTTCCCGAACCTTGAAGTCAGATCCAGCTTCAACAATTATATCCTTAATTATTTTGTTTCGGATGTTGTTTTTAAGAACAACAATCAGTCCCACTTGTATGAACGGTTGCTCGCAAATGATGTGGCCGCATTGGAACAGATCTTCCATGCCTTCTACGCATCTATCCCTAACGACTGGTACAGAAAAAACACAATAGCCAATTACGAAGGCTATTACGCGTCGATATTCTACTGCTATTTTGCCGCCCTTGGCCTGGACGTCACCCCGGAAGATACCACCAATCACGGACGAATCGATCTGACCCTGGCTTTTGAAGGGCGTGTTTATATTTTTGAATTCAAAGTCATTGAACTGGACACAGGCACCACCAGCGCCCTCGACCAGATCAGATCGAAACGGTATTACGAAAAATACACAGGCGATTTTACTGACATCTACCTGATTGGCGTCGAATTTTCCCGCGACACCCGCAACATCGAACGTTTCGACTGGGAAAAACTCAGTTGCTGAAACACATAAAAACACCCGTTTCACCGTTTCGATCCTGGTTTGCCCATGCGTTTTATCCCCGGCTGCCGTCTCATCGCCGGGGATAAAAAACCAACTCCGTGTCCTTTGTGCCTCCGTGGTGAATAAAATATGCAATTGAGCAAAGACACTATTTTCAATTTGATCTCTCAAGGCGAAAATTCCTCGATAGAGTTCAAACGCTTCGACACTCGCGCAGAAAAAATTGCGAGGGAGATTGTTGCGTTTGCCAATACACACGGCGGAACGCTTCTTTTAGGCGTTGATGATGACGGCAACATCGACGGGGTGAAAGATGATAAAAATTATGAAGAATGGCTTGTCAATATTGGAAGAAATTCAGTCATACCGTCTATCTCTCTTCATATTCAGAACATTGTTGTAGACGATAAAACTGTTTTTGCGGTTCAAGTCCCCAAGGGGAAGGATAAGCCGTATCAAGCCACGGACGGTCGTTATTACATTCGGGTTGGTTCAACGAATCGAACGACGACACAGGCGGAATTGTTGCGACTGTTTCAGGCATCCGGAGTGTTTCATTATGATCTGACACCCGTTTCAGGAACAAACGTCAATGATCTGAATTTTGCAAAACTTGATTCATATTTCCAGCGATATCAATTTGAATTTTCCAGAGAAACTGAGTCTCAAAAGATAAACATTCTCGAAAACACGGATATTCTGTCGGTGAATGGTGAAGTCACACTTGGCGGTCTTCTTGTTTTCGGTGTCAATCCATCAAGGTATCTGTACCAGAACGGAATATCCTTTGCCTGTTTTAGCGGCAATACCATTAATGAACTGCTGATTGATAAAAAGAATATCGATGGTGATCTTTGCCGGCAGGTTGATCTTTGTGTTTCGATCATAAAAAGTCTGATACCGACACCGTCACGGATTGATAACACGAAACGGGTTGATACGATACAAACTTATCCGGACAAGGTTTTTCGAGAATTGATAACAAACGCCATG
This sequence comes from Desulfatiferula olefinivorans, assembly GCF_054657895.1. Taxonomy (NCBI): domain Bacteria; kingdom Pseudomonadati; phylum Thermodesulfobacteriota; class Desulfobacteria; order Desulfobacterales; family Desulfobacteraceae; genus Desulfatiferula; species Desulfatiferula olefinivorans. The sequence continues at coordinate 245,003 of NZ_BAAHXV010000003.1, forward strand.
GTTCATCGGAACTATGCGATTTCAGGTTCAAAGACCCGGGTATTTTTATTCAAGAACAGACTGGAGGTCATCAGCCCCGGTCGTTTACCAAACACGGTAACCATTGAGAAGCTGCCTTACGGGGTTTCATTTGCGACCAACCCCGTTCTTGTGAAATTCATGGAAAATCTGAGGTATATTGATCAATTGGGTCGCGGCTTGCCCATGGTCTACCAGGAAGCCGGTCTCCTTGGCAAAAAGGTTGTGTTTGAAGAAATCGGTGAAGAATTCAAGGTCACTCTTGAGCTTTAACTGATCCAACTCTGTGCCTCCGTGGTGAATAAACTATGTCAATCGTAACACCCCCCGGAACCATCATCCTTACCATCGATGTGGAAGACTGGTTCCAGGTTGAAAACTTCAAAGGCAGCATTTCATATGATTCATGGGGTAAACGTGAGATCCGGATCGAAAAAAACACCCGCCTTCTTTTAGATCTGTTCGATTCCATTAAGACCGGTTCATCAGAAGACTCAAGCCATCCCAAAGCGACCTTTTTTATTCTGGGCTGGGTCGCGGAACGATTCCCCGGTCTTGTCCGCGACATTACCGACCGGGGGCATGAAGTGGCGTCTCACGGTTACATGCACCATTTGTGCAGTCAGCTCTCCGAAGCGGATCTTCGTTCCGATCTGTTAAAAAGTAAAGCCCTGTTGGAAGATATTACGGGGACCGCTGTTTCAGGCTATCGGGCCCCCAGTTTTGATATTGGCAGAAAGACTCTGCCTCTCATCGAATCCTGCGGTTTTTCCTATGACTCAAGCTACAATTCCTATGGAGGACACGGTCGATACGGCCGCGTCGATTTTTCATCATACAAACAAAACGGCATCGCCATTGCGCTTTCGGAGTCATTCTATGAACTGCCGATCAGTAATTTGTCTTTCATGGGAAAAACCATCCCCTGGGGGGGAGGCGGTTATTTCAGGCTGACACCCTCATCACTGTTTCACAAAGGAGTAAGACGTATTATCGATAAAGATGGGGCCTTTCTCTTTTATACCCATCCCTGGGAATTCGATCCCAACCAGCCTCGGGTGGAGGACGCTCCGACTTTCTTTAAATTCAGGCATTATGTGAATCTTCACAAAACCCATAAAAAACTCGTCGATTTCATAACGACATTCAAATCGCTGAACTTTATAACCTGTAAACAATACCTCAGTGCCATTAACGTAGAACCATGATGGGCACACTTTGTTTTACCTCTCTTACGAGCGACACACAGTAGGATGGGCAAAGCAACGCGTGCCCATCAACTTGACTCTCTAAGTTTCCTGGTGACTTAACCCTCTTATTCAATCTGACATTATAATCCTATGTGCGGCATAGCCGGTATCATCAATTACAATCGTCCTGAAGACAAAACACCTCTTTTGCGCAGCATGGTTCGGATCATCCGTCATCGGGGGCCTGACGCCATGGGCCTTTTCGATCAGGGGCCTGCCGGACTGGGGCATGCCCGTTTGAGTATCATCGACCTCAACACGGGTGACCAGCCGGTGTACAATGAAGACCGGACCCTTTGCATCGTCTATAACGGTGAGGTGTTCAACTATCCGGACCTTCGGCGTGAGCTGATCGCGGCAGGCCATCGTTTCTATACCGAATCCGATACCGAAGTTTTGGTTCATCTTTATGAGGAACACGGAACGGATATGTTTCGAAAGCTCAACGGTCAGTTTGCCTTCGCTTTATGGGACAGCCGCAACGAAACGCTTCTTCTGGGGCGGGACAGGGTGGGAATTCGACCCCTTTTCTATCATGAAGATCATGGACGGCTTGTGTTCGGCTCCGAGATCAAGGCCATTTTTACCGATCCCGACGTACCACGGCGCCTGGATCCTCAGACAATCTCCGACATTTTTTGTTGTTGGGCGCCACTCGGCACATCCACGGCCTTTGAGGGGATTCATCAGCTTCCTCCAGGGCATTTTGCCGTTTATTCCAGGCAGGGTCTTTCCATCTCACCTTACTGGACCTTAAGCTTCAGCGAGCCCTGTGATACGGCCCGCACCTGCGATGAGTGGGTTGAGGTCATGGGCAGCCTTCTTGAAGATGCGGCACGCATAAGATTGCGGGCCGATGTTCCTGTGGGGGCGTATCTGAGCGGCGGAATTGACAGCACGTATATCAGCAGCCTGATCAAACATAAATTTGATAATCATCTCAATACCTTTTCCGTAGGGTTCGCCGATCCCCGTTTTGATGAAACCCGTTTCCAGAAAATTGCTGCCGAACGCATCGGGACCGATCATCATTATGTCCATTGCACCGATGCCGATATCGGGCGCCTTTTCCCCGAGGTGGTCTGGCATACGGAAGTCCCTGTTCTTAGAACAGCTCCCGTTCCGTTGTTCATGTTGTCCGAGCTTGTGAGGAAGACTCGATTCAAAGTGGTTCTGACCGGGGAAGGGGCCGACGAAGTCTTTGCCGGATACAATATCTTCAAGGAAGACAAGGTACGTCGGTTTTGTGCCCGAAGGCCGGATTCAACCCTTCGCCCCCGACTCATCGAACGTCTTTACCCGTATATTTTCACACAGGAAAACAGCAAAGCCCGGGTGTTTTTAGAAGGGTACTTCAAACGGCATCTGACCGATACCGGGCTACCCTATTATTCCCATGTACTTCGTTGGCAGAATACCTTTCAGATCAAGGGCTTCATGAAAAAAGACCTTGCCCTTCAAACGGGAGCGTTTTCTCATTTTGCCGATCGATTCACAACCTCGCTTCCTTCCGGCTTTATGGCCTGGGATGCCTTGTCTCGTGCGCAATACATAGAAAATACAATTTTTTTATCGAACTACCTGCTGTCTTCCCAAGGGGACCGCATGGCCATGGGGCATTCCGTCGAAGGCCGATACCCTTTTCTGGATTACCGGGTCATTGAAATGGCCACCCGCATTCCTGTCGATCTGCGTCTGAACGGACTGACTGAAAAATACATCCTCAAACAAATCGCACGGGGTTTCATTCCAGACACGTTGGTCGACCGGCCCAAACAACCCTATCGCGCTCCGATCAGCGCCTGCTTTTTCGGAAAAGACAAACCGGACTATGTCGATGAACTCCTGAGCGAACGGGCCCTTGATCAGAGCGGATACTTCGAACCCAAAAAGGTGATGCACCTGATCGACAAATGCCGTAAAAGCGAGGCCAGTCTCCTCAGCGAACGGGAAAACATGGCCATCTGCGGCATCCTGTCCACCCAGTTGCTCGATCATATGTTCATTCGGAATTTTTCGTCTAACCGGACGTTTAACTGTTAATGAGGCAGGGAGAATTCGGAGCGCATGTTCGCATGGAAGACGTGGACAGCGTGGACGGAGTGGACCCGGTGGACAGGTCATACGGCCGGCATTAGCCCCTCGTTCCCAGTCTTAGCCTGGGAATGCCTTTCGCACGGCTCCTGCGATGCTTGCTGGAAAACAATACAACGTCTGTTTTCACGCCTCCGTGGTAAACAAAAAATAAAAGGACAACCCACATGACCCAACATCAACCCTTGACCCTCTGCACACGCTGCATTTTGCCCGAGACTTTTCCCGGCATCACCTTTGATGATCAGGGCGTCTGCAAGTACTGCAGGCAGGAAGAGAAAAAAAACATCCAACTTCATGAAAAGAAAGATGAATACCGTCACCGTCTGGACGATCTGATCCGTGAAGTCCGTGATCAGGCACCGGTCTACGATGTGATCATGGCTTACAGCGGAGGCAAGGATTCAAGTTATACGCTGAAATTGCTGTGTGACCATTATAATCTCAGAATTCTGGCCGTGACCCTTGACAATCATTTCGTATCACCCTCGGCATTTGAGAACATCAAAAAAGTAGCCGATCATCTCGGAGTGGATTCGATGATCGTCCGGCCGCCCTGGAATGTCATCAAAGAGATGTTTGCTCTTACAGCGAAGGAAGACGTGTTTTCCCGAACGACTCTTCTTCGGGCCAGCAGTGCCTGCACCGCCTGCATCGGGATCGTTAAGAACATGATTCTGAAGATGGCCCTTGAAATGTCCATTCCCCTTGCGGCGTTCGGATGGTCTCCCGGCCAGGCTCCCATTCAATCGGCCATCATGAAAACCAATCCGGATATGGCGTCACAGGGACAACAGGTCCTGCTTAAGGCTTTCCCCGAACCCCTTAGAAAAAAAATGGCATCCTACTACGTGCCGCCTGAATATTTTGAAACCCGCAGGGAGCAATTCCCCCAGAATATTCATCCGTTGGCGTTTTTCGACTACAACGAAAAACGGATTATCGAGGAACTGAAAACCATGGGGTGGGCGGAACCCGACGACACCGATACAAATTCATCCAACTGCCTGATGAATGCCTTTGCCAACCAGTGTCACATCGAACGACACGGCTTTCACCCCTATGTCTGGGAGATTGCCAACATGGTCCGGCAGGGCATCATGGATCGGGAAGAGGGCATGGAGAAAATATATTCAGGACAAAACATGACCATGGTTAACTATGCGAAGGAAAGGCTGGGATTATGAGTGACATCAAAGACAAAGTAAGAACATTTATCGTGGACAATTTTCTTTTCGGAGACGCCGGATCCCTGAACGACGAGACATCTTTTTTGGGTGAGGGCATCATTGATTCAACCGGCATTCTCGAAATGGTCGATTTCATCGAAGAAACCTTCGGATTTTCCGTAGAAGACGATGAGCTGGTCCCCGAAAACCTTGACAGCATCAAAAACCTTGAAGCCTACATCACCAGAAAAACCCAAAACGCAGCTTAAATTGCACCACGGAGACACTGAGAACACAGAGAAAAACGAGTGTATCTTCCGCCTTGCCAATGAGTCCTTATCCCCGGCCGCCGTCTCCCGGCCGGCGATAAAAAACCAACTCCGTGCTCTCCGTGCCTCCGTGGTGAAAAAATAAAAAAAACCACAGAGACACGGAGAGCACAGAGAAAAAACAATAAAACCCATGATGGGCAAAACATCGGAAACCCATTATTCGAATATTATAGTCAGCCGCCGTCTCCCGGCTGACTATAAATACATCCAAACTCCGTGACCTCCGTGCCTCCGTGGTGAATAATAAATACCAACACCGGCAATACCAACGACAAAGTACCATTAAACAACCCTTGGGCCTTATGCCCATCTGAGTTCTTATCCCCGGCCGCCGTCTCCCGGCCGGTGATAAAAAAACCCAACTCCGTGCTCTCCGTGCCTCTGTGGTGAATAATAAAACCCAACACCTTCAATACCAACGACAAAGTACCATTAAACAACCCTTAGGCCTTATGCACCCATGAGTTCTTATCCCCGGCCGCCGTCTCCCGGCCGGTGATAAAAAACCCAAGTCCGTGTCCTCTGTGTCTCCGTGGTGAATAATAAATACCAACACCGGCAATACCAACGACAAAGTACCATTAAACAACCCTTGGGCCGTATGCACCCATGAGTTCTTATCCCCGGCCGCCGTCTCCCGGCCGGTGATAAATAAATCCAAACTCTGTGCTCTCCGTGCCTCCGTGGTGAACCCAAAAACATGAAACAACTCCCCATCGGCATAGCGAACTTCCATGAAATACGCACCAAAGACTGCTATTACGTGGACAAGACCCCCTTCATCAAACGCCTGGCCGATGAAGGCAAATACTATTTTCTTTCCCGTCCACGGCGTTTCGGGAAAAGTCTGTTTATCGATACACTCAAAGAAGCCTTCTCCGGCAATAAAGAATTGTTCAAAGGGTTGTTTCTTGAAAACAACTGGGATTGGAGTGATAAAAATCCGGTTATTCATATCAGTTTTGGCGCAGGGATCATTGAAGACAGGGGGAATCTTGACAAGCGGTTTGACAACTTTTTGAAACTTCACGCCGAAGACCATGGGCTTGAACTAAGATCCGATACCCTTGCCGATCGCTTCAGTGAGTTGATTCGTCTCCTTTATCGACAATACAATAAAAAAGTGGTTGTCCTGGTCGATGAATACGACAAGCCCATTCTTGACAACATTACGGATCGACAAAAGGCTATAGAGATTCGAAAAGGGCTGAAAAACCTTTATTCAGTTATCAAGGACAGTGATGTTTATATCAAGTTCTGCCTTTTGACCGGTGTCAGTAAGTTTGCAAAAGTCAGCCTGTTTTCAGGGCTCAACAATCTTGAGGATATTACGCTGCAATCCGATTACGCAACCCTGTGCGGCTATACCCAGCATGAGCTTGAAACCGTATTTCACGATCAATTGATCGGCGTGGATCTTGAAAAGTTGAAACGCTGGTATAACGGTTACAATTTTCTGGGTGACCCGGTATACAATCCCTTTGATATACTTCTTTATTTTCGGGAAAAGAAATACAAGAATTATTGGTTTGAGACGGCAACGCCCGGATTTTTAATTAATCTTCTTGTTGATAAACACTATTATATTCCAAAATTCAATCAGATCGAAGTGGGAGAGGAAGTTCTGGGAAGTTTTGATATTGAGCAAATCTATCCGGAAACACTTATGTTTCAGACCGGCTATCTGACCATTCGGGAGGAGAGCCGTTTAGGAGAGATGCTGCGCTATCATCTTGCCTTTCCCAATAACGAAGTGGAATCAAGCTTCACAAATGCTTTATTGAATTATTTCGTAACGGACATTGTTTCGAAAAACGATAATCAGGCCCGATTATACAACCTGTTGCAAACAAACGATTTAGACGGCCTGAAAGACGTGTTTTATTCATTCTATGCGTCCATTCCCAATGATTGGTACAGAAAAAACACCATAGCCAATTACGAAGGCTACTACGCATCCATTTTCTACTGTTATTTTTCAGCTTTAGGTCTTGACGTCATCACTGAAGACACGACGAACAAGGGTAGAATTGATCTGACGCTGACCTTTGAAAACAGAATCTACATTTTTGAATTCAAAGTCGTCGAACTGACAGACAATCAAAACAAAGCGATCGAGCAGATACGAACAAAAAAATATCATGAAAAATACGTCAATAATTTCGACGAAATCTATCTGATCGGCGTTGAATTTTCCCGCAATACCCGAAATATTGAACGCTTCGACTGGGAAAAGTATGTTCACCACGGAGACACGGAGAACACAGAGAAAAGCAGCAAAAACTAACTCCGTGCCTCCGTGGTGAACCCAAAGTTATCCCACAGAGACTCAAAATCGCAGATAACCAAAGCGCCCATACCGCCCCTGACCCGGCATGCCCATGAGTTCTTAAAGTCAGCCGTCGTCTCTCGGCTGACTTTAAATAAATCCAAACTCCGTGCTCTCCGTGCCTCCGTGGTGAACCCTAAAACATGAAACAACTCCCCATCGGTATAGCCAATTTCCATGAAATACGCACCAAAGACTGCTATTACGTGGACAAGACCCCCTTCATCAAACGTATGGCCGATGAGGGCAAATACTATTTTCTTTCCCGTCCACGGCGTTTCGGGAAAAGTCTGTTTATCGATACGCTCAAAGAAGCCTTCTCCGGCAATAAAGAATTGTTCAAAGGGTTGTTTCTTGAAAACAACTGGGATTGGAGTGAAAAAAGCCCGGTTATTCATATCAGTTTTGGCGCAGGGATCATTGAAGACAGAGCGATTCTTGACAAACGGTTTGACAACTTTTTGAAACTTCACGCCGAAGACCATGGGCTTGAACTAAGATCCGATACCCTTGCCGATCGCTTCAGTGAGTTGATTCGTCTGCTTTTCCGGAAATATAATCGAACGGTTGTTGTTCTTATTGATGAATACGATAAGCCCATTCTTGACAACATTTCAGATCGGCAAAAGGCCATAGAACTCCGGGAAGGGCTGAAAAACGTTTATTCCGTAATTAAAGACAGTGATGCCTATATAAAGTTCTGTCTCTTGACAGGTGTTAGTAAATTTTCAAAGGTTAGTCTTTTCAGCGGATTGAATAATTTAAATGATATTACACTTGACCCACGGTTTGGAGATATTTGCGGTTATACTGAAAAAGAATTGGGAGAGGTCTTTAGAGACAGGTTGTCCACCGTTGATCAACACCAGATGAAAATTTGGTATAATGGCTACAATTTTTTGAAAAGTCCTGTCTACAATCCTTTTTCCTGTCTGCTTTATTTTGATAAAAAACAGATTGGCAATTACTGGTTTGAAACAGCTACCCCCACTTTTTTGGTGAAATTAATCGAAGAAAACAGATATTTTTTGCCGGACATTGAAAATCTGAAAGCCGGGGAAGAAATACTTGGCAGTTTCGATACGGATGATATCATTATTGAAACACTTTTGTTTCAGACCGGCTATCTGACCTCCGTGACATAGAAGAACCTTTGCCGGGCCAGCGTTTTTACAGGCTATGCTTTCCAAATAAAGAGGTAAGGACAAGCCTGAATGCATACCTTCTGAATTCACTCAGCAACGTCAAAGGTCAGACGGGAAGTTACAGAATAGATCTGATTAAGGCGCTTCAGGAAGGAAAACCCGATCAGCTCTATAACGCGCTATTCGGTTTGTTTTCGTCTATTCCCTTTGATTGGTATGGAAACAATAATCTGGATAAATACGAAGGATACTATGCATCGGTCACTTATGCCTGTCTTGTATCACTCGGGTTTGACGTAGTCTGTGAAGATACCACGAATAGGGGCAGAATTGACCTTACCCTGTTCGCAGAGGATAAAATTTATATTATTGAGTTTAAGGTGGTCGAACACATCAACGATAAAACCAAAGCTCTTGATCAGATCAAAGCCAGAAAATACCACGAAAAATATCGGAATAAGGCCTGTGATATATATAGAATCGGAATGGATTTCAGCAAAGAAGAACGAAACCTTACCCGTTTCGAATGGGACCTGATAAAAAAATAAATTCACCACGGAGACACGGAGAACACAGAGAAAAACAAAACATCGCAAACCCATTATTCGAGTTCTTAAAGTCAGCCGTCGTCCGGCTGACTTTAAATAAATCCAAACTCCGTGATCTCCGTGTCTCCGTGGTCAATAATAAAACCCAACACCGTCAATACCAAGGACAAAGTACCATTAAACAACCCTTGGGCCTTATGCCCACCTGAGTTCTTATCATCGGCCGCCGTCTCCCGGCCGGTGATAAATAAAAACCAACTCCGTGCTCTCCGTGCCTCCGTGGTGAACAAAAAAATATGACCCAAAATCCAAAACTCATCCATCATTTTCTCGAGCAAAGCGCCCAAGCCTACCCTGATAAAACCGCCATCATCTATCAGGAAAACAGGATCACCTACGCCGAGCTCAACCAGGCCGCCAACCGTCTCGCTGCTTATTTAATAGACAATAACGTCAAAAAAGGCGCCCTGATACCCCTGATGTTCGAAAACGGCGTGGATTATGTCACGGCCTATTTCGGTATCCTCAAGGCCGGCGCCGTGGCCGTCCCGTTGGGTACGGATTTAAAACCCGAGAGCCTTTCCTATTATCTGAAGGAACTCGAATCCGATATCATGCTTGCCTCAGGTCGATTCGAAAGACTTTTAAAGGCTACGGCGCTTTCTGAGCTTGGAATAAAATCACTGGTTCTTTCAAATCCTGCATCACCTCAATCTACACACGGCATAAATGCCGCCGATTTTACCGAAATCATCCGTAGTGACGGGTCACATCACAATCCGTCTGTTTCGTTAGACCCTGAAGCCCTGGCCAACATCATTTACACATCAGGTTCCACCGGAACTCCGAAAGGCGTCATGCTTTCCCATCGGAACGTAGTGGCCAATACCAATTCCATCTGCCGTTACCTGAAACTGACCGACAAAGACATTCAAATGGTGGTTCTCCCGTTTTTCTACGTGATGGGCCAATCTCTGATGAACACCCACCTGGCTGTTGGGGGGACGTTGGTCATCAACAATACCTTCGCCTATCCAGCCTCGGTCATTCAGCAGATGATCGACGAAAAGGTCACCGGTTTTTCCGGAGTACCGTCCACCTATGCCTATCTGCTTCACAAATCTCCCCTCGAAGCCCGAAAAGACGAGTTGGCCCACCTGCGCTACTGCTCCCAGGCCGGTGGCCATATGGCCAGCCATCTCAAACTGAAACTCAGAGAGATTTTACCATCTCACACTGATATTTACATCATGTATGGTGCCACCGAGGCCTCAGCCCGCCTGGCCTATCTTGAACCGGATCAATTATCCCGAAAGACCGATTCCATCGGCAAAGCGATCCCTGATGTTGATCTTTTCGTAGCGGACAATGACGGAAAACCTCTGCCTGATGGCCAAATCGGTGAACTCATGGCCAAAGGCCTAAACATCATGATGGGATATTTCAAAGACCCCGAACTCACATCAAAAAAACTCGGCCCTGAAGGCTACCACACCGGTGATCTTTGTTATCGTGATAGTGAAGGCTATTTCTTTCTTTCTGGCCGGCAGGATGATCTCATCAAAGTCGGCGGCCACCGTATCAACCCCCAGGAAATCGAAGACACACTGATGGCAAGCGACTTCATCGTTGAAGTCGCCCTCCTCGGACTTCCCGACGCATTGATGGGCAACAAGCTTGTCGCTGTCGTCGTTCCCAAAGATGAAACGTTCGAAAAATCCGACTTTATGCATTATTGCCAAAAGACCATGCCCCGCTTCAAACATCCATCGAATATCGTCTGTACGCGGTCCTTACCCAAAAAAGCCAGCGGAAAAATCGACCGATTCAAATGCCTTGATCTGATAAAAACATAAGAATTCACCACAGAGACACGGAGAACACAGAGAAAAACAAACATTTTTACCTGTCTTGACCATGAGTTCTTATCACCGGCCGCCGTCTCCCGGCCGGTGATAAAAAAAACAACTCCGTGCCCTCCGTGCCTCCGTGGTGAAAAAAAAGAATCATAAAACAACAGCGCAAATCACCAACGACAAAGTATCATAAACATTAACCGGACCGCATGCCCCCATGAGTTCTTATCACTGACCGCCGTCTCCCGGTCGGTGATAAAAAAAACAACTCTGTGCTCTCTGTGCCTCCGTGGTGAATAAAAAAGAACCTTAAAACAACAGCGCAAATCACCAACGACAAAGTATCAATAAACATTAACCGGACCGCATGCCCCCATGAGTTCTTATCACTGACCGCCGTCTCCCGGTCAGCGATAAATAAAACCAACTCTGTGCTCTCTGTGCCTCCGTGGTGAATAAAAAAGAATCATAAAACAACAGCGCAAATCACCAACGACAAAGTATCAATAAACATTAACCGGACCGCATGCCCCCATGAGTTCTTATCACTGACCGACGTCTCCCGGCCGGGGATAAATAAAACCCAACGCCGTGTTCTCCGTGCCTCCGTGGTGAACCCAAAAAAAGAAACCCAATGAATTCATTCCTAAAACAAGTATCATCCAAACGCCTGTATATTCTCAGCGCTCTCATGCTGGCCGCCTTTCTATATGTGAAATTCATGAACCACGGGCGGGAAATGCAGCCCTTACAACCTTTTTCGTCATTTCCAAAAACAATCAATGAATGGAAAGGGAAAGAACAGTTTTTTTCAAAAGAAATCTATGACGCCGTTGGCGTCGATGATTCAGTTCTCGTTGATTATTCGAACCCTTCTGGCGAGAGTGTCCAATTATATATAGGTTTCTACAGAAGCCAGAGAAAAGGCGACCTCATTCATTCCCCGAAGAACTGCATGCCAGGGTCAGGATGGGAAATCACACGAACCAGTATGGAAGATCTTACGTTATCAGATGAAAGGCCTATCCGTATTATCAAGCTGGACCTGGAAAAAGGCCCGCAAAAGATGATCGTCCTCTATTGGTTCCATTCCCGCGGTCGTATCATCAATTCCGAATACAAACAGAAAATATATCTGGTCTGGGATTCCATCTTCCGTAACAGAACCGATGGTTCTTTTGTCCGGTTGATTTCGACAGTGGATAAAGAAAGCCCCGAAGAAACATTAGACTCAGTGAAAACGTTTGCCACCCAACTTTTACCCATTCTGGATGATTTCATCCCGCAATAAAACGAAAAAGATAATTG